>JAFOIV010000050.1 GCA_017420535.1 Eubacterium sp.
AAGAAACTATTCATAGCCGAGAAGCCATCTGTTGCTCAACAGTTCGCAGCTGCATTAGGTGTCAGCGGAGGCAGAAAAGACGGCTACATAGAGCAGGGAGATATCATAGTGACCTGGTGTGTAGGACACCTAGTTACTATGTCTTATCCTGATGCATATAATGAAAATTTAAAACGATGGAGCTTTGATACTATTCCATTTATACCTGATGATTATAAGTATGAGGTAATTCCGGCAGTTAAAAAGCAGTTTAACATTGTAAAAGATCTCCTTAATAGAGAAGATGTAGCAACAATTTATGTATGCACCGATTCGGGACGTGAGGGAGAATACATTTACAGACTTGTTGATATGATGGCCAAAGTACCTGATACAAAGGATAAGAGAAGAGTCTGGATCGATTCCCAGACGGATGAAGAGATCAGGCGTGGAATAGAGGAAGCAAAGCCGGAGAAAGAATATGATAATCTTTCCGATGCCGCATACTTAAGAGCAAAAGAAGATTATCTCATGGGTATAAATTTCTCGAGAGCCCTGTCACTTAAATATTCCTATGTGGTTAAAAACTATCTGGGACTTGATAAGTGCGTCATTGCAGTAGGACGTGTTATGACATGCGTACTGGGAATGATCGTAAGAAGAGAAAGAGAGATAAGAGATTTCACTCCAACCCCTTTCTATAGAATAGTAGCAAAGGTTGGAAAGAAGACTGAAGAGGCGGATAATCAGTCCCTTTTTGAAGCAGAATGGCGCGCCATAGAGGGAAGCCGCTTCTTTAACAGCCCTATCCTTTATAAGGAAAATGGATTTAAGAAAAAAGAAGATGCAGAGAATCTGGTGAATTTCTTAAATGAGCCTGTCCCTGTTACCCTTAAGGTTGAAAAGATCGAGAAGAAGAAGGAAAAGAAAAATCCTCCACTTCTTTACAACTTAGCAGAGTTACAGAATGACTGCTCAAAAATATTCAAGATAAACCCATCTCAGACTTTGGATATTGTTCAGGAGCTTTATGAAAAAAAGCTGGTAACTTATCCAAGAACTGATGCCAGAGTTCTTTCTACAGCAGTAAGTAAAGTCATTGATACAAATATCAGAGGCCTTACAAGATATGAGAAGTTAGCTCCATTTGCAGAGCATATCTTAAAACTTGGTGGTTATAAAAATGTTGCCAAGTCAAAATATGTAAATGACAAGCTGATAACGGACCACTATGCCATAATACCTACAGGTCAGGGACTTTCAGCCCTTAATTCTCTTACCCCGGTAAAAGCAGGAGTATATGAACTTATCGCAAGAAGGTTTCTTTCGATTTTCTATCCTGCAGCGGAATATGAGAAAGCCACAGTTCAGTTAGAAAGAAATGAGGAACATTTCTTTGCCAGCTTAAGAGCTCTTGTAAAGCCGGGATATCTGATGATAGCAGATAAAAACTTTGCAAAAAAACAGGCTGAAAAAGAGGCGAGAAAGGCAGAAAATCCAGCAGGAGATAGTGGCATAAATGAGATGTCACAGGACTCTTCTGAGGACGATAATGCAAAGTACGATCCAGAGGAAGCTCTTAAATATATCCAGGGCCTTAGAAAAGGCAGTGTCCTTAGCTGTAATGGCTTTGAAATAAAGGAAGGAGAGACATCAGCACCTAAGAGATATACTTCAGGTACTCTGATCCTTGCCATGGAAAATGCCGGACAGCTTATTGAGGATGATGACTTAAGAGAACAGATAAAGGGCAGCGGTATTGGAACATCAGCTACAAGAGATGCAATTATCAGTAAGCTGGTAAATAATAAATACATAGCTCTTAATTCCAAGACACAGGTTGTTACACCAACCTTCCTTGGTGAGATAATAAATGATGTAGTAACTTATTCTATAAATGGACTCCTTCGGGCGGATCTTACTGCCAGCTGGGAAAAAGGACTCACAGGCGTAGCGGAAGGCAACATTTCCAGTGAAGAGTATTCATCGAAAATGGGAGATTATGTCATTAAATATACCAATTTCGTAAAGGGCATAAGAAATCAGAATCAGATGACTCAGGTCTTTGATAAGGTTAAGCCGTTTTATGAAAAAGAATTAAAAAAAGAAAATAATAAAAAGAAGGTTAAATCATGAGTCACGTAGATGAAGTAAAGATCAACAATTTATATGACCTTAGCCATACAATGGCAGCTAAGGAATTAGAGGGACTTACATATCCATGGGAAATGCTTCCTCTTATCAAGGATACAATCCTTAGAATCGGAGCAACTCTTGGAGATGATTATATAAGGCGTGGTGAAGATGTCTGGATCCATAAGACAGCAACTGTATTTGACAGTGCTTATATCAATGGACCAGCTATTATCGGCGCCAATACTGAAGTTAGACAGTGTGCATTTATAAGAGGAAATGCTCTTATTGGTGAGAACTGTGTTATCGGAAATTCTACAGAGTTAAAAAATGTTATCATTTTCGATAATGTACAGGTGCCACATTATAATTATGTTGGAGATTCAATCCTTGGCTTTAAGTCACATATGGGAGCCGGTTCTATCACATCTAATGTTAAGTCAGATAAGACACTTGTAGTGGTTAAAGGATATGACGAATATTCAGATATCGCTATTGAAACAGGACTTAAGAAGTTCGGCGCAATGCTCGGCGACCATGTTGAAGTAGGATGTAATTCAGTTCTTAATCCTGGTTCAGTCATTGGTCGTAACACTAATATCTATCCACTTTCACCAGTTAGAGGATTTGTTCCTGCTAATAGTATTGTTAAAACCGGAAATGTAATAGTAGAAAAGAAGAATGATTAATTATTATTCAAATTGCAAGCTCTGTCCTAGGAAATGTTCCGTGGACAGGGCAAATAATATAACAGGTTTTTGTAAAATGCCGGCAGCCCTTTATATTGCAAGAGCGGCTCTTCATATGTGGGAAGAACCTTGTATATCTGGTAAGGAAGGTTCCGGCACTATATTTTTTACAGGATGTTCTATGGGATGCGTGTTCTGTCAGAACTATGACATTTCCCATGAAAAGCTAGGACTTCCAATAGATGAAAAAAGGCTGATAGAGATCTTTTATGAATTAAAAGATAAGGGAGCCAATAATATAAATCTGGTAACAGCGGATATTTATATCCCAACAGTTGCCAGTGCAGTAAGACAGGCTAAGAATGAAGGATTTTGCCTGCCTTTTGTTTTAAATACAAGTTCTTATATTGAAGTAGATACGCTTAAAATGTTAGAAGGTCTTATAGATATTTATCTTCCGGATTTTAAATATATAAGAGCTTTAGATTCGAAAAAATATGCCATGGCCCCGGATTATCCAGAAGTGGCAAAACTAGCCATAGATGAGATGATGCGGCAGGTGAAAAAAATCGGCGGAGTGGCATTTGACCATAGAAATATGATGAAGCGAGGCGTAATAGTAAGACATTTACTTATGCCGGGAAAGCTTCTTTCGGCAAAAATGATAATTAAATATCTCTATGAAAAATATGGAGATAGTATTTATATATCACTTATGAACCAATATACACCACTGAAGGAACATATTAAGGATTTCCCTGAACTTAGCCAAAATGTATCTGAAAGGGAATATGATGAACTGGTGGACTATGCCTATGATCTGGGAGTTAGAAATGGCTTTATCCAGGAAGGCGGCACTGTAAGTGAAAGTTTTATACCAGCATTTGATTTTGAGGGAGTATTAAAAGATGGAAAAAAAAATTAAATGTCCAATTGTAAAAAAATGTGGCGGATGTAATTTATGTGGAGAATCATATGATTCATATTTAAAGAAAAAGGAAGATGAATTAAATTCTCTATTAGGAGAATATACATCAGGGCTTTATGATCCTCATATCAGAGTACTTGGGATGAAGAATCCATATCACTATAGACACAAGGTCACAGCTGCATTTTCGTATAAGAAGGGAGAGATAATTTCCGGAATTTATGAAAAGAACAGCCACAAGGTATTAAAGAGTGACAGCTGTTATATAGAAAATGAAACCGCGGATAAAATCATAGTTACTATCAGAAGTCTATTAAAGTCCTTTAAGATCAAGGTTTATGACGAGGATACAGGATATGGTCTTCTTAGATATGTAATGGTAAGAGTGGGAAGAGAATCAGGACAGGTAATGGTCATTCTGGTAGCTTCAGATCCTGTTTTTCCTTCAAAGAATAATTTCGTTAAGGAACTTGTGAAGCGTCACCCTGAGATAACAACGGTTATCCTAAATGTAAATACCAGAACAGACAGTATGGTCCTTGGAGAAAGAAATATAAAGCTTTACGGCCCAGGTAAGATTGAGGATAGTCTTTGCAACGTTAGATATAATATTTCACCTCAGGCCTTCTTTCAGGTTAATCCTGAGATGACAGAAAAAATCTATAGAACAGCTATTGATTTTGCAAAACTAAAGAAGACTGACAAGGTAATAGATGCTTATTGCGGTATTGGAACCATTGCTCTTACTGCAGCGTCTCATGTTAAGGAAGTAACAGGTGTTGAGCTTAATCACGATGCTATTGAAGATGCCGTAGAAAATGCTTATAAGAACAGGATTAATAATGTGCGTTTTATTGCAGCAGATGCTGGAGATTTCATGCAGGAAGCAGCGGCAGAGGGCGTTAAGGCGGATGTGGTATTTATGGATCCACCAAGAACAGGAAGTACACCTGAATTCATCAACGCAATATTTGCCATGGACCCTACAAGAGTCGTATATGTTTCATGCAATCCGGAAACGTTAAAGAAAGATTTAAAACTTCTTACTAAGAAGTATAAAGTAAAGCGAATCATGGGATTCGACCAGTTTCCATGGACAGAACATGTGGAAACCTGTTGTTTGCTCGAGCGACTGCAGAATGCATTTGCACAGAGTTATTTTGCGGTGCAAACAAGAAAATAGGAAATTATTGAAGAAAGAATAGCCTATATAGGAAATATATCAATGTTCTTAAAGATGCCGGTCGTATAGAACGTGTTGGAGGAAAACGCTATGGGCATTGGGAAATACTAGAATAATGAGGTGCTTTTAATGCTTCTACGTGGAATGGAAGAAAATGAAAAAGATATACTGAGAAATTTCCTGTACGAGGCGATATTCATACCAGAGGGTGTGAAGCCGCCGGACAGGACAACCATTACCCAAGATGAGTTTGATCAGAAACTGATGAATATCTTGAAAATGGATACCTGGATTATAGATGGTAATTATGGAAGAACGATAGAGATGCGTCTCAAATACTGCGATACGGTTTTTCTTTTGGATTATCCATTGGAGGTCTGCCTTGCCGGAGCCAAAGCCCGTGTAGGAAAAAAGAGAGAAGAGATACCCTGGGTAGAAGAAGAGCTTGATGAAGAATTCCGGCAGTGGATCATTGATTTTCCAGAGAAGAAACTGCTTCGGATATATGAGCTACTGGAACAGTATGGCGAGGGAAAGGATTTCGACTACTGGATCGCGGATCTGTATTTCCCTTGGGAAGATATCCCGGAAGGATGTGAGACCAGAGTAATACCTGGCAGTGCCTGGGCACAATTTCCATGCACAATTAAGACACTTCAGGATACGAATACCAAAATCTGGTCAGAGTGGTTGCCTGCACTTCAAGGATACTCTCTTGCAGGAGAATATGACATTGAGGTATATCTTCCTCCGGAAGAGGGATCTGACGATATGAAAGTGTATATTTGGATTCCATTGAAAAAAGATTGAAAAAGCTCTAATCAGCTGTTCAAACAATGGAATTGAAGTTTCAGATTATTTTGCTAACGTTGGTAATATGGTTGAAATTGGAAGTGGAGCAAATCTATCTTACAGCTTAATGTATCACGGTAACTATAAATAGGACTTGGAGGAATATCAGGTGAAGCTCATTGTAATAGATATACAAAAAGGAATTACGGACGAAAGATTATATGATTTTGCTGGCTTCTTAAAGAATGTGACAAGTATCATTGATGCTGCAAGGAAGAACGGCGTTGAGGTTATTTATGTTCAACATGATGATGGTCCCGGGACGGGATTTTCCATTGGTGATGTAGATTTTGAGATAGCTGACCAAGTTACTCCAGAAGCTGGGGAGAAGATTTTTGTAAAAGAGATTAACAGTTGTTTTGGGAATAAAGAGCTTGCCACATATCTTGATAAACAGAAAGACAGGGTACTTATGATGGTGGGACTTCAGACTAACTTCTGTATTGATGCCTCTGTGAAATCAGCTTTTGAAAGAGGATACAGAGTAATCATTCCAAAGGGGACGAACTCTACGTTTGATAATGATTACATGGATGGCAAAACGACTTATAAATATTACAATGAAATGATGTGGCCAAAGAGATTTGCCGATTGCATTTCTTTGGAAGAGGCAGTTGAAATGATGGCCTTGTGAGAGATTTCTTTGTAATCATCTGTTTCATAATTTCCCAACGATGCTCTGGATATTCCGGTCTGCTCTGACAGTTCTTGCAGAGACAGAAAGGATGAAGTTGAGTTGGTGAAGTCGCTAATAATGCTCTAATGTTTGAGAAGATTAATGCTATCGAGCTGAAGCAACTGGAATATCAAAAAGATACAGATGAGAAGTTTGGCAGGATTTTTGATGTCTTCAGTTTTCTTACAGATATTATTCCCGGACTATTGACAAGCTTGAAATATATATATAAAATAACCTACTAAAATGCTAGGAAAATATTTAGAGGTAATTTATGGAACGATTTATTTATTTAGATAATGCAGCTACAACTAAAGTATTACCCGAAGTTTTTGAGGCAATGAAGCCATATTTTGAGGAACAGTATGGTAATCCATCCAGCAGTTATACATTTTCAGGAAGAATTGCTGGTAAAGTGGAGGAGGCAAGAGATTCAATTGCCAAATTCTTAGGGGCAAAGAGAGAAGAAATCTACTTCACAAGTGGCGGTTCAGAATCAGACAACTGGGCATTAAAAGGAATCGCTGACGCATTTAGAGAAAAGGGAAAGCATATTATCACAACGAAAATAGAGCATCATGCAATCCTGCATACGGCAGAATATTTAGAGAAGCACGGATATGAAGTGACTTATCTTGACGTAGATGAAAATGGATTTGTGAATCCAGAGGATTTAGAGAAGGCTATTCGCCCGGATACAATTCTTGTCAGCATTATGTTTGCCAATAATGAGATTGGAACAGTAGAGCCTATCAAGGAACTTGGAAGAATTGCACATCAGCACGGAGTGTTATTTCATACAGACGCGGTACAGGCTTTTGGCCATCTGCCAATCGATGTAAATGAAATGAATATAGATATGCTTTCTGCTTCGTCTCATAAGATAAATGGTCCTAAGGGTGTAGGTATATTTTATCTCAGAAGAAATACTAATATAGAATCTTTTATCCACGGCGGGGCACAGGAAAGAGGAAGACGAGCAGGAACAACTAATGCAGCAGGTATCATCGGAACGGCAAAGGCAGTAGAAATCGCTGCAAAGAAGATGGAACAGCGTATCATTTATGAAAGAGAACTGAGGGATTATCTGATTGAAAGAGTATTAAAAGAAATTCCTTATACAAGATTAAATGGTGACAGAGAATTACGACTTTCAAACAATGCTAATTTTTGTTTCCGTTTCATAGAAGGAGAGTCACTTATGATCTTACTTGATCTGAGTGGTATTGAAGCATCTTCTGGTTCGGCATGTACGTCGGGGGCTCTTGATCCGTCACATGTTCTTTTAGCCCTTGGTCTTCCAAAGGATATTGCACGAGGATCTATCAGATTAACACTATCAGAAGAAACAACAAAGGATGACATTGATTATACAGTGGAAGTACTAAAAAAATCAGTCGAACGACTTCGTAGTATGTCTCCATTTTATGCAGATTTTATCAAGAATCAGAATTGAACATAGAAGTAAAATGAGAAAAGAAGAGGATTCTACCTGGAGTCCTCTTCTTTATTATTATCCCGTTTATTTCTTTTTCTTATAGCTTAACCAGCTTACTTCTTTCTTCTTCTATTACGGACTTATCCAGTCTTTCAAAAGAATTTTAATTTCCGGAAGATTGAAGTGAGAAGAAGTCAAGTTTTTGTCAATAATAAAAATTAACTTGACGGCTAATAGCAATTAGCCTAGAATCTAATTGGATCATTGAGGCTTATTAAAACGAAAGGCGATGTTGATGGATACAAAACAAAGGATTCTTGATGAAGCATTGACTCTTTTCTCTGAAAAGGGCTATGCTAATGTGTTTGTAAATGATATAGCAAATAAAGTCGGGATTAAAGCACCATCATTATATAAGCATTACAAAAACAAGCAGGCAATTTTTGATGCCATCATCGACGAAATGAATCATAGATTTGAAGAACAGGCTCATACCTTAAGCATAAATGGTACAGATCCCACTGTGGATGCTGTCAAATTTAAAGAAATGGATGAAGATCACCTGGTGAAACTAGGAAAAGATCTATTTATGTATTATCTCCATGACAGTTATACAAAACGTTTTAGAAAGATGCTGACACTTGAACAGTTTAAAGATAAAGAACTGGCGAAGGTATACTCTGAACAGTATTATGATATGCCGCTTACATACCAGGGGATGCTCCTTGGGTTACTGGTATCACAGGGACTTCTTGCGGCAAAGGACATCCCTGTTATGACACTTCAGTTTTATGCCCCTATATATATGCTTCTTACGGTTTGCGACAGAGAACCCCAAAGAGAGGCGGAAGCACTTAAGCTTTTGGAAAAACATATACGTCAATTTGATAGATTATATGGGAGGGATTTCTGATGAAGATAACAGTTATCAATGGGACAGAAAAACATGGTGTAACATATAAGCTTAAAGAAATATTTCTTGAGAAATTTAGAGGAGAAGCAGAAATTACAGAATTTTATCTGCCAAAGGATTGTCCAAATTTCTGCCTGGGCTGTACCAGTTGTTTTCTTAAAGGAGAGCATTTATGTAAGGATGCTGTATATATTCAAAAAATAGAGAAGGCATTATTTGCGGCAGATCTTCTGGTATTTACATCTCCTGTATATGTATATCATGCAACAGGCGCAATGAAAGCTATGCTGGATCATTTTGGATATAGATGGATGCCTCACAGACCGGCAAAGGAAATGTTTGGCAAGCGTGCAGTAATAATTACTCAAAGTCTTGGTTCAGGGGAAAAGTCAGCGGCAAAGGATATAAAAGACAGCCTTTCATGGTGGGGAGTCAGTGATATCAGGGTATGCAGTTTTAAACTGATGAGTGATATCAACTGGGAAAAAATTCCGGAGAATAAGAGACACAAAATGAGGTCAAAGCTGATAAGTACTGCTGAAAGAATAAAAAGTATTGATTTTTCAAGGCCAGCAAGGACAAGTTTTATAACTAAGGCAAAGTTTTATGCTGCAAGAATGATGCAGACTGGAATTGGAAAACAGAATCCTGATTATACAGATTATAAATATTGGAAGAGTAATGGATGGTTGGATAAGAAAAGGCCATGGATCAAGTAAAATCAGCATTCACATACACTTGGTTAAGAAAAAAAATCAATTAAGAAAAGAGGAAAAACAAATGAAAGCTTACGAAAGATTATTAAATTATGTTGTTATATATACAACAAGTGATGAAAGTATAGATGCAACTCCATCCACAAACAGACAGTTTGATCTGGCAAAAGTATTAGTTGAAGAAATGAAGAGCCTTGGAATTAATGACGCTTCAGTTGATGAGCACTGCTATGTTACAGGTCACATCCCTGCCACAGAAGGTATGGAAAATGTTCCTGCTATCGGTTTTATCGCTCATTTAGATACAGCCCCTGATTGCTCAGGAGAAAATGTAAAACCAGTATTACATGAAAATTATAATGGAGAAGATTTAGAACTTGGAAATGGCCGTGTTCTTACCAATAAACTCTTCCCGCATTTAAAGAGTCTTAAGGGAAGAACACTTATCACAACTGATGGAACTACACTCCTTGGAGCTGATGATAAGGCTGGTGTTGCTGAAATTATGACACTTGCTGAAGAGGTGATTACGAAAGAGATTCCTCATGGAAAAATCTGCATTGCATTTACACCTGATGAAGAAATTGGACATGGAGCAGAACTGCTGGATCTTCAAAAATTTGGAGCTGATTTTGCTTATACAGTTGATGGCGGTTCAGAAAATGAGATAGAGTACGAAAACTTTAATGCAGCGGCAGCTTCATTTGTAATAAAGGGTGTGAGTGTTCATCCAGGAGATGCAAAAGATCGTATGGTCAATGCAGCTCTTGTAGCCTGTGAGATTGCATCTATGTTACCAGCTGCGGAGACTCCTGCTCATACAGAAGAAAGAGAAGGATTCTACCACCTTACAGATATCAAGGGAGATGTGGAAAATGCTGAGATTGACTATATTATAAGAGATCATGATAAGAATCTCTTTGATGCAAAATTAAAGACACTTCGTCTCATTGAAAAAACATTAAATGAGAAATATGGAGAAGCAACAGTAACTCTTACAATTAAAGAGCAGTACAGAAATATGATCGAAAAGATCAGACCGCATATGCATATAGTGGAGACTGCAAAAAAATGTATCCACGAACAGGGCTTAGAACCATTAGAAGTTCCGGTACGTGGCGGAACAGATGGAGCCTGCCTTTCTTACCGTGGACTTCCATGCCCAAATCTTGGAACAGCAGGATATGCATTCCACGGACCATTTGAACATATCACAGCAGAAGGAATGGATAAGGTAGTTGAAATACTTACAGCGATTGTAAAAGAGTATAGTAAGCAGTAGCTTTTTAGAGTGGCGGATTTAGGTTTAAGACTTTATATAAATTGCGTAAGGAAGGAGTAAGATATGCTTTCAATTGAAAATTTTTTATCCAGCAATAATACAAGACTTGATCAGCAGTTAAAGTTTACAGCAGAGATTGATAAGATGACTTCAATCCTTAGAAGAACAGTGCTTATAGATCAGAGCAGACGTGAAAATGATGCCGAGCATTCCTGGCATATAGCTGTTATGGCTATGCTTTTTTCTGAATATGCAAAAGAGCCTGTAGATATTGGGCGAGTAGTAAAAATGTGTGTTGTCCATGATCTTGTAGAGATATATGCAGGAGATACATTTGCCTATGATTCAGTAGGGAATGAAGATAAATTAGAAAGAGAAAAGAAAGCAGCGGATAAGTTGTTTGGAGAACTTCCAGAGGAACAGGGAATAATGATAAGAGAACTCTGGGAAGAGTTTGATGAGATGAAGACATCTGATGCAAAATATGCTGCCTGCATGGACCGGCTGCAGCCTTTCCTTCATAATACCCTTACTGCAGGCCATACCTGGGCTGAGGGAGGAACTAACCGCACAGCAGTAGAAAAAAGAATGGCAATAATTAAGGACTTTATGCCTGAAGTCTATAAATGGATAGAGGCAAACCTTGACAGGGCAGTAGAGAGTGGATGGCTGAAAGAATGAACCATAGAGGGATACGAAAACCAGGAGTAAAAAATAGTCCCAGGGTTTAATAGTCAAAAGAGAAGGACTTTTTAGCCGGTCAGGGGTTTATTTTACCAGTTGGAAGAATTAAGACATAAAAATAAAATAATCATATATTATCAAGCTATAAAATAATTAACATAGCAGGAGGTAATATATGATTAAAGGAATTGATGTAAGCGCCTGGCAGGGTACTATTGACTGGAAAAAGGTAAGAGAGGCTGGAATTGAGGCAGCAGTTTTAAAAGCTGGCGGAAGCGATGACGGCTTATATACTGACAGTAAATGGGAGCAAAACTATAAAGAAGCAAAGGCCGCAGGACTTCATGTGGGAGCCTATTATTTTGTTGGAGAAAAATGTATAACCAAAGATGATGGAAAAGCAGATGCAAAAAGATTTCTTGATATGCTCAAAGGAAAAAAACTGGATTTCCCTGTGTATATCGACGTGGAAGCTACAAGCCCAAGTGACAGGGATGGGGCAACAGAAGCAGCTATCGCATTTTTAGATGTACTTGAAGAAGCAGGTTATTTTGCAGGTATATATGCCAGTGAAGTTAGTGGTTTTAGAGACAGGCTTGATGATAGTAAATTAAAAAAATATTCTCATTGGGTAGCCTGGTATGGGGAGGATGAGCCAGCAATTGATTATGGCGGCTGGCAGTATTCAAGCTCAGGAAGGATAAATGGAATCGATGGCTATGTGGATCTGGATAAATTTTATGATTTTTCAGATACCATAATAAGCGGTGGATTCAATGGATATTAATGAACAAAGAAATGAAAGCAGTTAATAAAGGTATTAGAAAGAGTGATGGAAAGTATGTGTTTATGCTGTTTGTTGCAGCATTTTTCTGGGGGACTACATTTGCAGCCCAGAGCATAGGAGCAAAGAACGTAGGAGCATTTACATATCTTACAGGAAGAAGTTATATAGGAACTATAGTGCTTCTTCCTTTTATTGTGTTTAGAGATAAAAAAGAAAGAAAAACTACCAAAGAAAAAATAACAAAGGAAGATAAAAAGAAAAGTGTTAAGGAGAACATAAAGGCAGGACTTGTATGCGGAATGCTTTTATTTCTGGCCAGCTTTATTCAGCAATATGGACTAGCCTTTACCACAACAGCTAAGGCCAGCTTTATTACCACTCTTTATGTGGTGCTTGTTCCGGTGATATCGCTGATAAGTGGGATAAAGCAGGATAAAAAAATCTGGTTTGCAGTAGCGTTAAGCCTTATGGGACTTTATCTTTTGAGTATAAATGGATCATTTAAGATTGGAATAGGTGACAGTCTGGTTGTCCTTTGTGCAGTTATATATTCATTACAGATAATGGTAGTAAATCATTATTCCCGTAAAGCGGACAGCCTTAAACTTACAGCAATCATGTTTTTTGTAGTGGCATGTCTTTCTACAGTTTGTATGTTTATTTTTGAAGATCCAGATATGGAATCTGTTAAAAAGGCTATGTGGTCTATATTATATGCAGGAATTTTTTCAAATGGTATCGCATTTACATGCCAGGTTATCGCACAAAAAAGAGTTAATCCTTCATCTGCAAGTCTTGTGATGTGCCTTGAAAGCGTATTTGGAGCCCTTTCGGGCTGCCTTCTTTTAGGAGATAGATTATCAGGAAGAGAAATATGTGGATGCGTGCTGATGTTTGCAGCAATCCTTGTATCAGAACTTAAATTGCCACAGATTAAGATAAATTTTCCTGCTTTATCTAAAGAAAAAACGGTTTCTGAATGATAAGAAATTATCCTTGTATTTATATTTTGTATTGAAATAATTTGTTCAATAGATTAGAATGTGTGTGCACAAACACAAGAGGAGGATTATAGATATGGGATTTGAACAGTATCCAAGAATCAGTGCATATATTCAGAGTAAGGGTGGCGTTAAAAGAGGTGCCCTTAATAAGAAAGCCTATGATGAAGGGATGGAAAGCTGGAATAAACTTACACCTGAAGAATATCAGAGACTTGAAAATGAAGTAGACCAGGGATTTAAAATCTTTGATGCTTTAGTAACACCTACAGCAATAATCATCACTAAACTTAAAACAGCAAAAGTAATACCTGTAAGGGATATACTTTGGATGTATCCTCGTGTTGTAACAACACGTTATTATTTTATTCCTACTACTAAAACACATAATCTTTTAGTTATGGATAGATACGGTGAATATGAAACTCTTGGTTTTACAACTACAGGTGGTTTTTCAAAGAAGACACCAGTAGATGACGCGCTTAAGACAATTAAGAGCATATTAGACCTTACAAGAAAAGGTATTGTGTATGGTTATAATGACCAGGTAGCTAGTGCTGTAGAGACTAATCTGCAGGGATTTGCTGCACATGTAGATTCTAACAGCTAAGTCAGTGTAACGTTACTTAAATAACTGGATTTTATGCCAGTTTACAACTTAAAAGAACAATGAGAAAGCCTGTAAGGATTCCGATTATGGATATTTTTGCAGGCTTAGTTTTTATTACATGAGGAATAAGTTCCATGAAAATGATATAGATTATCATGCCGCTGGCCATAGCCACAAGGGAGCTGATAACATTTTTAGTTAAATGCTTTGAGATAAGCATCATTAGTACGCCACCTATAAGTGTTGAAACGGTAACTGATGCAAAAACTGCAAATTTCTTTATTCTCTTTGAATCTGATAAAGTTGAATAAATAAGCATGCCCATAGGAATATTGTGAAGAGAGATTCCTAAGGCAAATATTGCTCCCTTTTCAAATGAAGAAAGGGAAAGACTATATACTGTCATACCTTCAACAATATTATGAAGGATCACAGCGAGAGCGGAAATGAGACCGATATGGGCTGCATTTTCTGTATCATGATTTTCTTTTGTATCTTCATGATCTGGAACAAAGAGATCTAAAAGTTTTAATAATACAAACCCGATAGCTGTAAATACTATAGGAATCAGGAGTCCCATCTCATGAGCTGATTCGAATATTTCAGGCACAAGGTCAAAAGCCATAAGAGCAAATAATGAACCAAGAGCAAGGGCGATAGAAAGATGCTCGATAGTCTCAGGATTTTTAAATAATTTAATTATTAAAGCGCCGAAGAGTATTGAAATACCAGCGATAAATGTTATAAATAATGCCATTTTTATTTTCCTTTATATTAAACAATCTGAATTTTCTTAATGCCTGCGCATTCTTCGCAGATTCCATAAAAAACTGTTCTCATAGGATCCAGATGGAATGAATGCTCTCTTAAAATATGATCTTTAAATTCATCTACTTCTTTGCAGTGAAGATGAATCAGCTTGCCGCACACTTCACATCTTAAATGATAGCAGGTGCCTTCTGGAGTATGTGACTCTGGATCCAGATATTGATAATAGGCAGCGCTGTCTTTATCAATAAAATATTTTGTAAGGATACCTTCCTCCACCATTCTTTCAAGATTTCTATAAATGGTTGCAGTACCGATGTTTTTATCCTGACCTGAAAATGCTGCATCTATCTCAGCTGCAGTATAGTGTTTTGAAGGTGCACTCTTTATATAATCCAGAATAGTATAGTAATGTTTTGTCTTATATTTTCCTCTTGCTCCAGTGGCCATTTCGTCCTCCGAAAATGATAATTAATTTCAAATTCAAAAGAAATATAGCAGTCTTTGCTTTGACTGTCAATAAAAAAATCAATTTGTGACCTGTGTTTTCACGAAGCTTTTAAAATTTGATCTAAATACTGTTGACATTTTTAAAACAAAGTTATATATTGAACATATGAACAAATGAACATATGTTAATAAGGAGGTAAAACTTGGCAAATTATATAAATGATAATGAGAAGGTTGAAAACCAGGAAATATCAACAAATATCTGTAATGAAAGATGCATGCCCTGTGATGAATATCTGTATGATCTTTCGGAATTATTCAGGATATTTGGAGATTCAACCAGAATTAAGATTCTCTATTCATTATTTGAAGGAGAACTTTGTGTAAATGATATGTCAGCTCTTTTAAATTTAAGCCAGTCATCCATTAGCCATCAGTTAAGAATATTAAAGGATGCAAAACTCGTTAAATTCAGAAGAGAAGGAAAGAGTATCTATTATTCTCTTGATGATGAACATGTAAAGACAATACTTTGCATGGGCATGGAACATGTGGAAGAGTAAATAAAGCGCGAGACTTGATAAAAACAGTAAATCAAATGCGTGGTTTTAAATAAATATAATAAGAAAAGCGAGGATAAATATTATGAAGAAAACATATAAGGTAGAAGTTGATTGTGCAGCATGTGCTGAGGAAATGCAGGAAGCAATTAAGAAGACAGAAGGAGTAAAGGACTGCGCTCTTTCATTTATGACTCTTAAGTGCAAGGTTGAATTTGAAGAGGGAGTAGATCCTGATGAAGTAATGAAACAGGCAAGAGCTAATGTTAAAAAGATAGAAGATGATATGGAGATTTATTTATAGAAATGACGGCTAAGCAAAAGAAAAACCTTTGGAGGATAATAATAAGCCTTGTTCTTGTAACGGGACTTATCATCCTTACAAGAATATTTAAGATAAATAAATGGATAGAGTTACCGCTTTTTCTGATTCCATATTTAATAGTAGGCTATGATGTTTTAAAGGCAGCCATAAAGAATATTAAAAACGGCAGAGTCTTTGACGAGAACTTCCTTATGGCTATTGCAACAGTTGGAGCCATAGGAACAGGTGAATTTTTAGAAGGCGTTGCAGTTATGCTTTTCTATCAGATAGGTGAGCTTTTTCAGAGTATTGCGGTAGGTAAAAGCAGAAAAAACATAGCAGAGCTTATGGATATAAGACCTGATACAGCAAATCTTTATCATGAAGATGGAACTATCACTGAGGAAGATCCTGATGATATAGAAATAGGAAGTATCATAGTCGTAAATCCTGGAGAGAAGATACCTATTGATGGAGAGATCATTGAAGGAAAGTCTATGATCGACACTTCAGCCCTTACTGGTGAATCTGTTCCAAGAAATGCTGAAACAGGAAATGAAGTTATCAGCGGTTGTATTGCATTAGATGGAATGATAAAGATAAGGACTAAGAAAGACTTTGGTGAATCTACTGTTTCAAAGATCCTTGATCTGGTGGAAAATTCTAGTCTTAAGAAAGCAAAAGCGGAAAATTTCATTTCCAAATTTGCAAAGTATTATACACCGATTGTATGTTATCTGGCACTGGCTTTGGCAGTGCTTCCACCAATAGTGCTTCTTATTATGGGACGTGAGGCTTCCTTTACTGTATGGCTGATGAGAGCCCTTACATTTCTTGTAATATCATGTCCATGTGCTGTTGTAATATCGGTTCCATTAGGCTTCTTCGGAGGAATAGGCTGCGCATCTAAAAATGGAATCTTAGTAAAAGGATCAAATTATCTTGAAGCTCTTGCTGATACAAAGACAATAGTTTTTGATAAAACAGGAACTCTTACAAAGGGAGTATTTGAAGTAAATGGCATCTATCCTGAAGAAGGAATTTCAGAGGATGAACTTGTAGAATTGGCTGCCTTTGCTGAAAGTGCAAGTAATCATCCAATAAGTGCATCTATAAAGAAGGCCTATGGAAGAGAGATTGATCGTTCAAAGGTAAGTGAAATAGAAGATATTGCAGGCCATGGTATTACAGCTCTTGTTTCTTTTAATCAGGTTAGTAGAAAAGTTTACTTAGGTAACTTAAAGCTGATGAATAAGATTGGGGTTAAAGTTTCGAAGGAACATACCGAAGGCACTGTGGTCTATATTGCAGAAGAAAGCAGATATCTAGGATGCATAGTGATATCAGATAAGATAAAGGAGAATACTCCTAAGGCTATAAAGGGCTTAAGAGAGCAGGGCATTAAAACTGTAATGCTCACAGGAGATTCAGCCCTTACTGCTAAAAAAGTTGCAGATGAAATTGGCCTTGATTCATATAAAGCAGAGCTTCTTCCTCAGGATAAGGTTTCAAATGTAGAAAGCCTTATAGAAGAGTTAGATAGAAAAGCTGATAAAAACGAAAGAACAGACAGACTGGCCTTTGTTGGTGATGGTATAAATGATGCACCGGTTCTTGCCAGAGCAGATATAGGAATTGCCATGGGAGGTATGGGACAGGATGCAGCCATTGAAGCTGCGGATATTGTCCTTATGGATGACGATCCTGCTAAGATCTCACTGGCCATGAGAATTTCAAGAAAAACTCTTGGAATAGTAAGGCAAAAT
Source organism: Eubacterium sp. (assembly GCA_017420535.1). Taxonomy (GTDB): domain Bacteria; phylum Bacillota; class Clostridia; order Lachnospirales; family Lachnospiraceae; genus Eubacterium_Q. The sequence continues at coordinate 17,720 of JAFOIV010000050.1, forward strand.
ATTGCATTTGCCATTGGAGTTAAAGTGATATGCCTTATCTTAGGAGCTCTTGGTATAGCAAATATGTGGATAGCTATATTTGCAGATGTAGGAGTGATGATTCTTGCAGTGTTAAATGCCACGAGAACACTGACAATTAAAAAATAATATGGGAACACCATAAGAATTAAAAATGTGACTGATCTGAAATGAAAATCAGATCAGTCATTTTTTATTTAGGATTTTTTTCACAATATACTAAATATGCTGTGAAAATTCGCTGTACTATGACAAGGTAGTCTTGACTAACCAAGGGTTATTATTCGATAATAACTTTGTATGCAAAAAAGCATTTTGGTAGAAAAACTATTGAAAGGAGTTAAATAATGACTTATTCATCAGAAGTTAAAAACATGTGTCCTGTAACTCAGGGCGTACATCATGGTGCTGCTCCAATTCCAGAGGAAGCAAAGTGGGTACAGTCAAAGGAAGTTAAGGATATTTCAGGCTATACACATGGTATAGGCTGGTGCGCACCTCAGCAGGGTTGCTGCAAGCTTTCACTCAACGTTAAGGAAGGTATCATCCAGGAGGCTCTCGTAGAGACAATCGGATGTTCAGGTATGACACATTCAGCAGCTATGGCAGCTGAAATCCTTCCAGGACTTACAGTTCTTGAAGCTCTTAACACAGACCTTGTTTGTGATGCTATCAACACAGCTATGAGAGAACTTTTCCTTCAGATCGCTTATGGTCGTACACAGAGCGCATTCTCAGAGGATGGACTTCAGATCGGTGCTGGTCTTGAAGATCTTGGTAAGGGAACACGTTCAATGGTAGGTACAACATACGGTACTCTTTCAAAGGGACCTCGTTACCTTGAACTTACAGATGGTTATATCACAGAGATCGGTCTTGATGAGAACGATGAAATCATTGGATATAAGTATGTTAACTTTGGTAAGATGATGGACTTCATCAAAGCCGGTGATGATGCTAATACAGCACTTGAAAAGGCTTCAGGTCAGTATGGCCGTATCGCTGATGCTGTTCGTTTCATTGACCCTAGAAAACAGTAATTGTGAGGAGGAAAAAGAGACATGGCATTATTTGAATCATATGAAAGAAGAGAACCTCAGATTCTTGCTAAGCTTAAAGAGTACGGCATCAATTCTATTGAGGAATGTAAAGAAATCACAGAGGCAGCTGGTCTTGATGTATATCACCTCATCGAAGGCATTCAGCCAATCTGTTTTGAAAATGCAAAGTGGGCTTACACAGTAGGTGCTGCTATCGCAATTAAGAAGGGTTGTCGCAAGGCTGCTGATGCAGCTGCTGCAATCGGAGAAGGCCTTCAGGCTTTCTGTATCCCTGGATCAGTTGCTGATACACGTAAGGTAGGTCTTGGACATGGTAACCTTGGTAAGATGCTTCTTGAAGAAGATACAGAGTGTTTCGCATTCCTTGCTGGTCACGAGTCATTCGCTGCAGCAGAAGGTGCTATCGGTATCGCTGAGAAGGCTAACAAGGTTCGTCAGAAGCCACTCCGTGTTATCCTTAACGGTCTTGGTAAGGACGCTGCATACGTTATTTCACGTATCAACGGTTTCACATTTGTTGAGACAAAGTATGATCCATATACAAATACAGTAGAAGAAGTTTCACGTAAGTGCTTCTCTAAGGATCCTTCATCTCCAAGAGCACTCGTTAACTGCTATGGTGCTAACGATGTTTGCGAAGGTGTTGCAATCATGTGGAAGGAAAATGTTGACGTATCTATCACAGGTAACTCAACAAATCCTACACGTTTCCAGCATCCAGTAGCTGGTACATACAAGAAGGAAAGACTTGAAGCTGGTAAGAAGTACTTCTCAGTTGCATCAGGTGGTGGAACAGGACGTACACTTCACCCAGATAACATGGCTGCAGGTCCTGCTTCATATGGTATGACAGATACTATGGGACGTATGCATTCAGATGCACAGTTCGCTGGTTCATCATCAGTTCCTGCTCACGTAGAAATGATGGGTCTTATCGGTGCTGGTAACAACCCAATGGTTGGTATGACAGTATCAACAGCCGTTTCTATCGAAGAAGCAGCAAAGGCTGGCAAGTTCTAAGTTTTAAATAGAATAATGATCTCCGGAGACGGAGAATAGAGATTCCCAGAGATTTTATCTCTGGGAATTTTTTTTTATGTTTTTTTAAGGGGGAGAAGAGAAAAAAACCTTATTTTCTGCCGTTAGATGCATAGTATCAGTTAAACTTATAATCAGCCATAGGATTAATGAATTTTTCAAAGATATGCTATTGTGTTAGCATTCCTTATAGCAAGTTGAAAGCAAAAAATAATTTCAGCAAGAGGTATAGAATATGGCAACTATTAAATATTCAGGCGTTAGAGAAAGTCATCCAGGAAGAATCAATGATCTTGGTTCTACTGGAAAGGAAATAACTGAAAATAATAAAAAAGGATGTTTAAAAAGAGCAGACAGAAGTTTTGCTCAAGGCCTTCAGTGCCAGCAGATTAATTCAATGGCAGCGCTGATGTCTCTTGAAGATGCTGTATTTATATCCCATTCCCCACAGGGATGCGTGGGCTGTACTTCAATGGCAGTAGACATGTATAGAGTTGGTCAGATCCATAGAGGAATAAAGAATGTTAAAAATCCCCGCATCATTGTTACAAACATTGATCAGAAAAATGTAGTTTTTGGTGGAGAACAAAAACTTCGTGAATCAGTAAAGAAGGCAGTAGAAAGATATAATCCCAAATTGATATTTATATATGCATCATGTGCATCTGGAATAATAGGAGATGATATAGATGCCATAAGTAAAAGTCTGCAGGAGGAATATCCAGATACGATAATCGTTCCGATCCATTGCGAGGGATTCAAGTCTAAAGTTTGTGCGTCCGGATTTGACGCAGCTTTTATTTCAATCAATAAATATATCCTTAAAAATATAAAAGTTGAAAAGGAAGAAGGACTTATTAATCTATTTGCACCAACTACAGTAAGCTTTGCTGATCAACAAGAGATGGAAAGAATGCTGAATCTACTGGGAGCAAAAGTCAACTATATCCCATTTTACAGTTCATTGGAAAAAATAAGAAGAATTCCAGCAGCTACAGCATCTACATCCATATGCAAGGTATTTGCAGATGAATTTATGAAACAGCTCTGGGATGAATATGAGATCCCTTATTCACATACAGTTATGCCTATTGGTATCAGAAATACTGACAAATGGTACAGAGGAATAGCGAAAGTTATCGGAAAAGAAAAAGAAGTTGAAGAAATAATAGCAAAGGAACATGAAAGAATAGAACCTCTTGTTAAGAGACTTCATGACAGATTAAAAGGAAAGAGAGTATTCATCTGTGGAGGAACAGGCAGATCTTTTGCAGCAGCGGCTCTTATAGATGATTTTGGAATGGAACTGGTAGGCCTTGAGACTCCAACATATGACGAGGATGCACAGGTTGATATCGATTATCTGAATGATATTCATAAGAATTATGTTGTTGATATTGCTAATATGCAACCTTTTGAACAGGTTAACCTGCTAAAGAAACTTAAGCCGGATGCATTTATTGGCGTTCCTTCCTGGGCTGCAAAACTTGGAATACCAACAACTCACGTTCTGGATGGTAAGCGTCCTACCATGGGATATGACGGACTCTTATTCCTTGGTAATAAAATTGCTGATCAGCTTGAGAATCCGGGCTTTAATAAGAAATTGGCAGAACATGTGAAGCTTCCTTATAGAGAATCCTGGTATGAGGAAGATGCATTTAAGTATATCGTTTAATGGAGGATATTGATATGTCACAGATAGTAGAAAATCCAAAGGGTGGATGCGTACTGGCAGGTATAAATTCTGTCCTTTGTGCTATAAAAAGGATTTGTCCTATATATCATTCCGGGCCAGGATGCTGTATGCAGACAACAGCAGCAGATCAGGGAGTTTCTGGACATAAGAGCTCATGTTTTGTAAGTGGAGTATCGATTCCTTCAAGTAACATGTTGGAAAAGGAAGTTGTATTCGGTGGATTAAATAAATTAAGAACTACGATTCAGGGCTCCATTGATATTATCGATGCTGATGCATATTTTGTATTAACTGGATGTACAGCTGGAATCATAGGAGATGACGTGGTTTCCGTAACAAATGAATTCCAAAGTAAAGGCTATCAGGTCTATCCTATAGAGACACCTGGATTTGCAGGTGATAGTAACCTTGGTTATGAAATAGTATGGAATACATTGATAGATCAGGTAATCGAAAAAGACCTTCCTAAGGATGAAAAGCTGGTTAATATATTTGGCATTGTTCCTTATCATGATCCATTCTGGAGTGGATCCTTAGAAGAAGTGGACAGGATACTTTCTAGGTTAGGACTTAAAGTAAATACATTTTTTACCAAGGGACAGGATATTGAGACCATTAAAAAATGTTCCTCGGCAGCACTTAATATAATCATAAATCCATGGTTATTTAAAGGCCCGGCCGAAAAATTTGAAGAAAAGTTCGGTGTAAAAAGTATTAGGATTCCTGGAAATTTTATCGGTGCTACAGATACAACAAAGTTTATCAGAAGCGTAGCTTCAGCATTAGATCTTGATAAGAACTTAGTAGAAGAGGTAATAGCTTCAGAGGAAGAATATGTATATAACTATCTGGCACAGTCTATAGGCGTGCTTAGCTGGAAGAGATTTGCAGTTGTAGCAGATGCAAGTAATGCTGTTGGTTTTACAAGATACCTAGCAAATGATTATAGTTTTACTCCGGTTCTTGTTATCATTTCTGAACCGTTATTCAGACAGGAAGATAAAGAAAGAATAATAAAGCAGATTGAAGATCTTGAATATGCAAGACCACCTAAGGTACTTTTCCTTTCTGATCAATATGAGATCAATAAGGCTATCTTAGATGAAGAGGAAGATATTTCTCTTATTGTTGGAAGCAGTAATGAAAGAGAAGTTGCTACATTAAAAGGAGCACAGTTTATTCTTGGGGCTTTCCCAGTAAATGAAAGACTGGTATTTAACCGTACTTATACAGGGTATAGAGGAAGTCTTACATTTACAGAAGACATTTATGATAACAATTAGTGAGTTTATGGCAGATAAAAAAGGAGCAATCCGTTTTTTTTAATGTGCCAATGACTCTTAATTGATATATATCACTTACATGCAGAAAGAGTTATCTGCAAAAAAATATTTACGAAAGAGGAGGAAATGTAAGATGAGATTACAAACAAGAAGATTTAAGACTGCAACAAAGGATGGATGTTTCCTCTGTATGTGTAGATAAATAAGCAGAAAGAAACAACTATTGTTATGTAAGGAGAAAAAAATGAAAAAGAATATTATTAAGAAATTTACAAAGAATAAGAGAGTTTTAGGAATTTTACTTGCGGCTGCTATCAGCACATCAGTTTTTGCAGGCTGCGGTGATAAGAAGGTTGATGATGCACATAATAACGGACATAAAGAAGCTGATTCACAGAAAGCTGGGGATGATGCAGAAGGAAAAGAAAAAGTTCGAAAAGTAGTTGTAGGAAGTGGTAATGGTTATAAGCCATATGCATATCTTGATGAAAACGGTAATGCAGTTGGATATGAATACGATGTATTACATGAAATTGATGAACTCTTACCTCAGTATGAATTTGAATATAAGGTAAGCGATTTTGATAATATCATACTTTCTCTTGATGCAGGAAAGATCGATCTTGCAGCTCATCAGTATGAATATACAGATGAGAGAGCAGAAAAGTACCTTTTCTCAGGAGAGTCATATACTACATATGTTACATATATCACTGTTCTTGGAGATGTAAATGATATTAATTCATTATCAGATTTAAAGGGAAAGAAGATTGAAGGTGGTGGAAATACAAGTGCTACAAGCCAGATTCTTACAAAGTGGAACGAAGAACATCCAGATGAAGCTGTAGAGATAGTTAATCATCCTGGTCAGACATCAGAAGAAGGTATTGCACAGTTAAGAAGTGGTGCAGTTGCAGCTACAGTATCAACAAAACGTGATACAGAAAGAAGAAACGAGATTGCAGGAGATAAGAATTTCTCAAAGGCAGTTGGTGAACCTATAAATAATTCAAAGACCTATTACCTTTACAGAAAGGATGATGTGGAACTTCAGCAGGCAGTTGACGGGGCATTAAAGACTTTAAAAGAAAATGGAAAGTTGGCTGAATTGTCTCAGAAATGGCTTGGCGGAGACTTTACAGGAGATGAAGAATAAAAATGAGTGAATTCCTGGATTTTAATAGATTTCTGAAAAGAATAATTCAGATATTTCCATATATTAAAGTTTCCTTGGGAATGCTTATAGCCAGCATGATATTTGGAACAATACTCGGAATAATTGTTGCACTTATCAATATCAAGAAAATACCGGTAATAAGGCAGTTGCTTCAGGTGTATATCTCATTTATGAGAGGTACACCATTACTGGTTCAGATGATGATAGTTTATTATGGACTGCCATTACTTATCCAATCAGTGTTTAATATAGATATCAATGGGTGGAGTACCATCATATTTGTTGATATAGCAATAATACTAAATGAAGGAGCATTTCTTGGGGAAATATTCAGAAGTGCAATTACTTCAGTAGATCATACTCAAAAGGAAGCAGCACTTACAGTAGGAATGACCAATCTGCAGGCCTACAGAAGGATAATCATTCCTCAGGCAATAAGGATTGCACTGCCCCCTTATGGAGTAGATATGATAGGAGTTTTTCATAATACATCCCTGGCATATTCTCTGGGAGTAATAGATTTGATGGGGAGAGCAAAAACCCTGGGAGTTGCAGATGGGCATTCATTAGAAGGATTCCTGGTGGTAACACTGATCTATGTTCTGTTCTGTTTGATCTTAAGACTTATTTTTAGACAGATTAATAAAAATATTTCTTATGGAAGGAGGGCAAAAGTATGAGTTTTGATTCAACCGTATTTTATAAAGCACTCCTTAGCGCATTAAAGTATGCGCCGGCTACGATAAAACTGACACTTATAGTTGTTATTGTTGGATCAATTCTGGGGACCATTTCCGGGATAATAAGATTCTATAAGATTCCGGTAATCTCTCAGATTCTTACAGTATTTACAACATTGTATCAGGGTATACCTACTATGGTTGCCTTAGTGGTCTTTAATCTGATCTACCTTACAAATTTTGATTCATTTGCAAAGTTTTTTCATATAAAGGTTGATATTAGTGATGTAAATATAGTCCTGGTGGCATATATTGTTCTGATATTAGGGCTGTCTTGTTCTGTAAGCGAAACATCTTTAGGAGCTTTAAATTCCATTGATATATTACAGTTTGAGGCAGGGTATACTATAGGACTTACAAAAGTACAAACCTTTATAAGGATCATATTTCCACAGATCATACCAGTAATGCTGCCAGTGCTTACTAATTCAACAGTTGGGACTATTAAAGGATCTAATCTTATTTCTCAGATCGGAATAACAGAAATAATGATAGCAGCCATAACTCCTTGCGTGGCGTCCTATAGATTTTTAGAAGGTTATATAGCAGCTGCTTTGGTTTACTGGCTTATAACGATAATATTCGAAGTGGTTCTTAAATTATTGGAAAGGAGGAGCAAAAAATTCCGATATGATAGAGCTTAAAAATGTTAAAAAGAGTTTTGGAAAACTTGAAGTATTAAAAGATGTATCTTTATCTGTAGATGACGGACAGGTAGTAGCTATACTTGGCCCAAGTGGTTCGGGAAAGACGACGCTTCTTCGTTGCATTAATTTTTTGGAACGTGCTGATGCGGGAACACTTGTTTTTGGAGATACCTATGATCTTCATAAAGCAAGTTCAAAAGATATTTTAAAGGTAAGAAGAAAAACGGCATTTGTATTTCAAAATTATGGATTATTTGCAAATAAAACAGCATTGCAGAATGTGATGGAAGGACTTACTGTTGTCCAGAAAATTCCTAAAAAGGAAGCAATCAAAAAAGCAGAAGATGCACTGGAGTGGGTTGGACTTTTGGATAAAAAAGATCATTACCCTTCACAGCTTTCTGGAGGACAGCAGCAAAGAGTAGGAATCGCAAGGGCAGTAGCACTTCAGCCGGAAGTGATATTATTTGACGAACCTACTTCAGCCCTTGATCCGGAACTTGTAGGTGAAACTTTAGCTGTTATAAAGAAAGTCGCAAAAAAAGGAATAACCATGGTGATCGTTACTCATGAAATGCAGTTTGCACAGGAAGTAGCGGACAAAGTTGTTTTTATGGCAGATGGAAATGTAGTTGAGGAGGGAACAGCAGATGAGATCTTTTTCCATCCAAAGCAGGAACGGACTAGGAAATTCCTTGAGAGAGTTATCCAACCCGATATGTATTATATTTAAATATGCAATACCGGCAATAATAGAATTTGCTCTTCAGGCATTGGTTCAATATATAGATTTATGGATGGTAGGGTCGTTAGGCGTAAAGGCAACAGCGGTTGTAGGACTGGCATCGCAGGTACAGTTTGTGATTAAATTTCCTGCAGCCAATATGGCAACAGGGGTACTGTCATATGCAGCTAAAAAATATGGGGAGAGAGATGGAGCTGCAGTTAAAAGAGCATCAACTCAGGCTTTATATTATTCAATGATAATCGGCTTGGTTTTTTCAGTGCTTGCTGTACTTTTAGCATTTACTGTGCCTGTTTTTATGGGGTTTGAAAATAAATTACGGGTAGAATTTAGAAATTATTTCATCATAGCATATTCAAGTCTGTTATTCTTTGTTGCTTCTTCTATCTTGGGATCTTTAATGAGATCTGTGGGATATGTTAAAGAAGTAATGATAGTTAACGGACTTGTAGATATACTTGATATTATATTTAATTATTTTTTTATATTTCCATCCAGAGAGATAGTTCTGATCGGTAAAAAAATAAAAGTATTTGGATTTGGATTAGGGGTTGATGGCGCTGCCGTTGGCACGGCGTTATCCATTGCCGTAGGAGGCGTTTTAATCCTTATCATGGTAAAGAAAAAGGATAAGCTGGGGTATGAGAAGGCAAAACCTGATCCGAAGTTATTGGGGGAATTCTTTAAGGTTGGTATTCCATCGGCGTTAAATGGATTTATTACCGGCTTTGGAAGAGTGATATTTACAACCTATGTTTCAGCATTGGGAACATTGGAACTTGCTGCACATTCTATTGCTTATACAACGGAAGCATTCTTTTATATTCCGGCGGTTGGAATGGAACGAGCGGTTGCTCCCCTGGTGGGACAGACCCTGGGAGAAAAAGATGATAAAAAACTTAATTCTATTATAAAGCTATCTACCATACTGGCCATGGGAAGCATGTTGCTGCTAGGAATAATTCTATTTGTTTACTCAAGACAGATAACAGCTACATTTTCAAGCGATAAAGAAATTGTTATAATAGCTGCTAAATGTTTAAGAATAGTAGCTTTCAGCGAGCCAATATTTGCTTTAAGTCTTGTAATGCAAGGCGTCTTTGAAGGTGCGGGAAGAACCAAAGAGCCTTTTTATATCGGGACATTTACAATGTGGTTTTCTAGAGTTGCTTTATGCGGGATCGGAGTTAAACTATTTGGCGCCGGACTCGATTTTGTATGGTACTGCATGGTGCTTGATAATTTCCTGAGAGCTATGCTTTTAACACTTGGATTTGTAAGAATAAGGAATAAATCAAGCGACAAGAATAAGGAATAAATCAAGTGACACTTGACTAAGCAAATATTTTGTGATACCCTTGCTTCATTGTCGTAAAACAGACAGATATGATAAAAGCATATAGGGGAGTAATCAAAATAACCTTGTCAACAAACCACTCCGTTAAGGATGGCAGGTTATACCAACTTATAATATAGAATGGTGATGAGACTTTGTGCAGAGATTTTCCAAAGGAAATCCCTCTACACGAAAGTCTCTTTTTTTTCAGTCTGTTAAAAACAAATCATATGTATGATGGTGTTTTAGAAATACACCATTCTATAAAAATGAGAGGAGAATGAATATGAAACAGTGGTATCAGATGAAAAGCAGTGAACTGCTGAAAGAAATGGAAAGTAGCTCGGATGGTCTTTCTAAAGATCAGGTAGAAGAACGACTAGCGAAATTTGGAAAGAATAAATTACAGGAGGGAGAAAGAAAGACACCTCTTCAGATCTTTTTTGGACAGTTTAAAGATCTGTTAGTTATTGTTCTTATCATTGCAGCCGTTATTTCTGCTATTACAGGAGATGTAAAGAGTACATGTGTAATCGTAGCAGTTCTTATTCTTAATGCGGTTCTTGGAACCCTGCAGGAAGTAAAGGCACAGAAATCTCTGGATGCACTTAAGAAATTATCATCACCACATGTTAAGGTAATGCGTAATGGGGTTAAGGAAGAGATTGAATCTCAGGACCTTGTACCTGGTGATATAGTTCTTGCAGAAGCAGGAGATATGATAGCTGCTGATGGACGTATCCTGGAGAATTATTCTTTACAGGTAAATGAAGCTTCACTTACGGGTGAATCTACCAATATAGATAAAAAAGAAGTTACATTTGAAGAGGAAGTTCCACTGGCAGATAGACTAAATATGGTTTATTCAGGAAGCCTTGTGACTTATGGTCGTGGAGTTATCTGTGTTACTGAAACAGGAATGAAAACTGAGATCGGTAAGATAGCTACACTTATGAATAAGACAAAGGAGAAGAAAACTCCTTTACAGGAAAGCTTAAATCGTTTTTCAGGCAGACTTGCAGTGGGAATTCTTATCATTTCTGCTCTTGTATTTGGAATTGAAATGATCCAGGGAATGAAAGTGTTAGATGCACTTCTTTTTGCAGTAGCACTTGCAGTTGCAGCTATTCCAGAAGCTCTTGGTTCAATAGTCACTATCGTTCAGGCTATGGGAACCCGTAAGATGGCTCAGGAAAATGCCATAATAAAGAGTCTTGCAGCTGTTGAATCTCTTGGATGTGTATCTGTTATATGTTCAGATAAAACTGGAACACTCACACAGAACAAGATGACAGTTCAGGAAATCTATATTGGTGAAGAAGTTTTAAAGCCTGAAGATATGGATTTAAAACAGCAGTTACATAGATACATGCTTTATAGCGCAGCTCTTACAAATGATTCTTCAATCGTTGATGGTAAGGGAATCGGAGATCCTACAGAATATGCACTCCTTGAAATGTTCCGTCATGTTAACGGATTTAAAAAGGGTGGCGATGACCTTCATCTTAGCACAGATGACCTTAGAGAAATGCTTGTAAGACATGGAGAAGTTCCATTTGACTCAGATCGTAAGCTTATGAGTACAAAGCATTATATTCACGGAGTGCCTACAGTATTTACTAAAGGTGCTTTAGATGTGCTTTTAGAAAGATGTAAAGAGATCCGATTAAAGGATGACAAGATCCGTCCTATTACAGATGAAGATAAGAAAAAAATCAAGGATCAGAACCGTATATTTTCAGAAAATGGGCTCAGAGTTCTGGCATTTGCTTATAAAGAAACAGATGAAGAACTTAACCTTGAAACAGAAAAAGATTATATTTTCCTGGGACTCATTTCAGAGATGGATCCACCAAGACCGGAATCTGTGGAAGCAGTTAAGAATGCTCATTCAGCTGGTATAAGAACAATAATGATAACAGGTGATCATAAGATTACAGCCAGAGCAATCGCTCGTCAGATAGGAATATTTGAAGAGGGTGATATGGCAGTTACCGGTATGGAACTTGATGCAATGACAGATGAGGAACTTGCTGAAAAGATTGAAAAAATATCAGTATATGCCAGAGTTTCACCTGAGAATAAAATCCGTATAGTAGATGCATGGCAGAAAAAAGGTAAGATCGTATCAATGACTGGTGACGGTGTAAATGATGCGCCAGCCTTAAAACAGGCTGATATCGGTGTTGCCATGGGTATCACCGGAACAGAAGTATCTAAAGATGCTGCTTCTATGATCCTTTCAGATGATAACTTTGCTACAATAATCAAAGCTGTAGCAAATGGTCGAACCGTATATGCAAACATTAAGAATACAATACTTTTTCTGCTTTCAGGAAATCTTGCAGCTATTCTTACAGTACTTTTTACATCATTTGCAGGACTTTCGGTACCATTTAAAGCGGTACAGCTTTTATTTATTAACCTTGTAACAGATTCACTTCCAGCCCTTGCTATTGGTATGGAACCGGATGAAGGAGAGGTTCTTAAAGCAGCTCCACGTGATCCAAAGGCAAATCTTATGGATAAGTCATTTAATATAAAGATGATCCTTCAGGGGGCACTTATTTCTGTTGTGGTTGTTGTTGCATATCTTATTGGACATAAAGTAAGCCCGGCAATGGCATGCACTATGGCATTCCTTACTCTTACTATGGCAAGACTTTTCCATGGTTTTAACTGCAGAGGAAAGGGAAGTTTGATCAAGTTGGGATTTAGAAAGAATCCATATAGTTTAGGCGCATTTTTGATAGGAACAATTCTTGTGGCATTATCTGTATTTACAGCAGTAGGAAGAAATCTTTTTGCAGTATCTGTTCTTGGTAAGACAGAAATCATACAGATCCTTGGACTTGCAGTAGCCCCAACAGTTCTTGTTCAGATAATAAAAATTGTTAAAGAAAATATAAAATAATGTTGGAAGGACCACAGCAAAAAGCTGTGGTCCTTTTTTTCGCCGCAGCTTTTTATATTGTAATAATATTATTAATAAGAGTATCTTTTAGCTTTTTTTCACAGGCTTTATTCAGAGGAAGTACCTCTCCGTTAGTTAAAAAGAGTAAATGATCAGCGATATGATCAACAAAAGCTGTATTGACTAGAAAACCTCTATAGCTAGGGAAAAAACCAAGTGGAATGAGTCTTTCGTTCCAATGGAAAAGACTTCCATATATTGTTGTTATTCCACCAGTCGTGTGAAAGGATATATGCTGACTATTGATTCCGGTTTTGCTTATGTAAATCAAATTAGCTAAATCTATTTGTTTAATTGAATCATTATTTCTTATTAAAGTATATGCATGATGAGGGGTGTAATAATCATTGCAATAATCATTTAGTAGTTTATAAAGCTGTTCATAATTAGAATCCTTAGGTAAGAATGAATATGGATGTACAGACAGAATGTCTGTTAAATTATAAAGGTTAGTGGTTTTTTCTCCTGTAAAAATAATAGAGCTATTGGCTAAAGGCATACTGCGGATTGTTTTAGCAAGTAGTATTCCTGAAGTTTCTCCAACTTTTAAATTGATAAAATAAAGAGCAAAATTTTTTTTGAAAATATCATTTATCAATTCTGATGAAGAACTGTAAGATTGAGTAGTAATATTAAATTTAATATTATTAATTGAATATTTAAGAATACCTTTAGATAATCTATCACAAAATAATGAGTCTGTATCACATATTGCAAATTCAAGATTCAGCATCGATAATAGTTTCCCCCTAGTATTTTTTTCATTAACCTTATATCCAATATATCATATAGAAATGCTTTTGCAATAGTGATTGTCGCAAGGCAAGATAGGTTTGTGATATACTATGTAAGAATGGAGGTGCAGCCATGTATTATCTTATAAAAGAAACACTTACAGAATGTACATTTGAAGAAATAAAAAAAGGCGAGTATCAGTATGTTGCTGTGCTGGATATGGAAGAGTGGAAAAATCAGCAGAACAGATTTGATATGGGCATTGAAATGGATATCAATACAGAGGATATTCATAATACAAAAGCGGAAGTAAACTATGATTCTCTTACTGGAACATTTTCAGTTCCAAGCAGAAGAGATATATGTGGAGATGATTATCAATATGCTTTCGCTCTGGATGAAAGGGGCATGGTTTTTATTGATTCAACTGGAGTGGTGGCAAGAATCTTAAAGAAAATAGCTCGTACAAAAAAATGGAGAGTGCCAAGTCTTGAAAGATTTATCTATGATTTCCTTGAAACAATAATAAATCGAGACCTTCATATTCTAGAAAGTTATGAAACAGAGCTGGCTGATATAGAGGAAGATATTCTGGATCCTTCTACAGAGACAGACTTAACAAGAGTAAATGAGATAAGAAATGATCTGAGAAATCTTAGGATCCATTACGAACAGCTGGTTGATTTAGGTCAGGAATTCCAGGAAAATGAAAATAACTTCTTTAAGCATGAGAATACAAGGTATTTCAGACTTTTTACTGACAGGGTGACCAGACTTCACGATTTTGCAGCATCACT
>JAFOIV010000051.1 GCA_017420535.1 Eubacterium sp.
CCAGTCTCTTTTTCATTGTCATCTTCATAATCCTTCTCCTTTCATAATGAGCGAACCTTTTGATAAGATGATGATAAAAAAAATCACAAAATCTCTATACCTATTTTTCTGTTTAATTGTCCGATTTTCTGAACACAAAAAAAAGACGGCCTAAGCCGTCTCGTCTGATTTTTATTTGTTTCTATGGCTCTAAAGTATTATTTAACGAATTCCTTCGGCGCTACTCCTGTGTATCGTTTGAACACCGTATTAAAATGCTTATAATCAGTAAAGCCTGTCATATCAGACACTTCATATACTTTATACTTTCCAGTCTCTAATAACTTTATGGCCTTCTGGACGCGGTATTTATTAAGGAAGTCTAAATAGCTTGTGCCTGTGGCACTTTTAAATTTTCTCGAAAGATAGCTGGCTGAAACACCCATTTCTTCTGCTAAAGATTCTATGCTTATCTTTTCTGCATAGCGCTCTTTAGTTACCAGTAAGATCTGTCTTACATAATCATTTTCTTTATCAGATTTTATAAAGACTTCTGAGAGATCTTCAACGGAAGCTTTTTTCTCGGAAAACTGGATATATTCCCTTTCCTTTTCTATCTCAGATATTATCTTTGCCACATCTTTCTTTAACTCGTCTTCATCCACAGGTTTCATAAGGTAGGCTGATACATCAAGATCTATAGCTTTCTTTGCATAATCAAAATCCGCATAACTGGTTAATATTATGGATTTAAAACTATGCTTCCCTTCTTCTTTAGCCTTCCTTATCATTTCTATTCCGTCCATTACTGGCATCATAATGTCCACTAATACAATATCCGGCTTCAGGGAATCTATCTTTTCTATGCCTTCCTGCCCATTTGACGCCTCACCCACTACAGTACATTGCATCCCCATCCAATCCATGGTATATGCAATCCCCTTTCTGATGATATCTTCATCTTCAACAATTAACACCTTATACATATCATTTCTCTCTTATTTTTGATCATGCCTTGGAAGAATGATCCTTATTATTGTTCCTTTATCTTTTTTGCTTTCTATCTGAAGGCCATAGTTCCCTGCATCCTTATAAAGAAGCTTTATCCTTCGATGAATATTATATAATCCATTATGCCCTGTCTTATTAGACTCTTCTTTTAAATTTTGAAGAATCTCTTCAAGCACATTCTCTTCAATTCCAACCCCATCGTCTTCACAGGTAAAGATAAGATTCCCCTGTTTTTCTTCTCCGCGGATCACAACGGATAACTTTTCTTTTCCATTGAAACCGTATTTTACTGCATTTTCAAGCAGAGGCTGCAACATAAGCTTAGGTATAAAACAGTCCATTATCTCCTCATCCACATTCATCTTATAGGCAAATCTTTTATTAAATCTTATCTGAAGGATGTTTAGATAGTTCTGGATATTGTTAAGATCTTCCCTTACTGTTACTTCCTCTCTTGCATCTCTTATGCTGTAACGAAGGAGCCCCGACAGGGATACTATCATCTTATCCGCTGCCTTTACATCAATACGCGCCATAAATCTTATATTATCCAAAGTATTAAACAGGAAATGAGGATTAAACTGACTTTCTAACTGCTTCACCTGAGAAAATGCCACATTTTCTGCCAGTTCTTTATTCTTATCTATCTGATCTTTAAGTCCTTGAAGCATTTCATTAAAGTCATTTCCAATAGTCTTAAATTCTTTGCTGCTGCTTATATTAAGGCTAACATCAAAATCACCATTGGATACAGCTTCAAATGCATCCTCGATCTTTTTTATATCTCTTGTATAATGCTTGGAACTATTGGCTGTACTTCTAAAAGTAATGATGGTAATAGCAATAAGAATAAGGGCTATGACGCCTATCAATATGGATATGAGCCATATGTTTCTGCTTATATCGTCTACAGTTATTACCACAAGTCCTTTTTTAGTATCTGTCTTACACGTATAGAAAATGCTTTTATCCGCTATTATATAACCTGTTCCTGAATCGTAAATATTTTCTATCTGCCCATATTCATCCTGCAGACTGCTTGTGTTTCCGGCGTAGATCCAGCCATTTGAGTCTGTTATCACAACATACCTGTTAATCCCGCTGGCACTACGGGAAATGACATTTCCCGGAATTATATAAAAGACGGCCTTTTCTAATTCACCATCTTCATTACAAATTCCCTTTACCATGTAAAGATTCTTATCACAAAGTACTACCGATGTTTGGTCCTTATTTCTCTTTACCGCATTCCAAGGTCCCCAGTTTGAATAGACAACACTGGTAAGATTTTTGGGTACATTTTCTTTACTTTGAAAGAGTATTTTTCTGTCTTTGGAAAGCACAATCAGATTTCCGATCTCTCCGAATTCTGCTGTATCTTTATAAAGAATTGAAAATATCTCATCACTTGTTATCTCTCCATCAGTTTCACCGGCCACTTCATCCAGCATAAAGCTGTATTTGTCCATAGCCTTTATCAATTCATTTGCAACAGCCTGATTATCTTTTTCATTAAGATGAACCATAAAATAACTCCATCCAAAGGCAAAAAGCACTATTGCAAATATTACCATCACAACTACAGGAAGCAATGAAAATCTGATAAATGTTCTTCTGATATTATCCTGAAAGGAGCCAACTTCTTTACTCATCAGATGCCTCCTCTTTTATCTTATGAAATTTTTCTATCCATTCATTCTGTTTCTCTATTACTTCTTCCTTATCAACAGAAATCCTCTTTATCTTATACAAAGGAATTACAAGATCCGATGCTCCTACATCTCCTCTGATAGAACGTCTTCCCAGGTCAGATGCCATATAGCGCTGAGCATCCTTAGAAGTCATAAAATCCACAAACTTCTCAGCATTTTCCACTCTTTTAGAGTTCTTATTGATATAGATACCATCCGGAGTTGATACAACCCCTTCATTCATATAGATTATCTCAATATGTTTATCATTTTTTATCATGGTGACAGCAGCTTCTTCAAATGTAAGACCTACTTTATATTTTCCATTAGCTACTCCCTGATAAACCTGAGATGAACTATCTAACACTGTTCCATCCAGATTATCTATAAATTTATCTACATATTCCCAGCCTTTTTGGGGATCTCCATCTCCCATGGCATAAAGCATATTTATCAAATGTTCAAAGGCGGAAGAAGACTTGCCTGGATCTGCGTACGCAATACATCCCTTTAATTCTTCATTAAGAAGATCCTTATATCCTGTTATCTCTATATCTCCTATAATGTCTTTATTAACAACTATCACACTGGGTACATTTGAAAAACAGGTAAATTCATCTTCAACTTCTTTATATTCCCCCATAAAAGCTCTTTGATTCTCTGTATTATATTTTTTAAAACAATCCTTATAGGGGCCAACCGCAAGTAGCGATCCGCCCCAGAGAATATCAATATTTTCATCTTTAGTTATGCTGTCTATTGCCTTTTTAGTTCCACAACTTCTAAGTTCAACAGAGATTCCGGTCTCATTTTCAAATTCCTGTATCAAAGGAATCATAAACTCTGTCGGATGTGGTGAAATCACCACCAGCTTAGATTTATTTTCTGTTTCTCCTTTATTTATCGACTTAATGATAAATATGGCAAAGAGAGATAACATCATAAGTATCAGGCCTATTGCAAAGCCAAGCTTTTTTGACATTATAGTATTATGCAGTCAAATCTTACTGCTTTCCCCTCTATTGAATAACCAGGTTTTATCCCTCCAAGGAAAGGTCCCTTGGGCGGACGTTTTATCACTATCTTCCTTGGATGTGCAGCAATCGCCGCCTGAATAAGATCATTCTCATCCACATTCTGACCTTCCAACTGATGAACCAGCTGGAACTTCTTTTTGATCAGCGCACTTTTTTGTCTTCCAGGAAACATAGGATCCAGGTAGATAACATCCGGTACTTCTCCTGCCCCTTCTGCTATTCTCCTTAATTCATCAATGCTGTTTCCTTCGTATACTTTCATGCGCGATATGGCGCTCTTTAGTTCAGGGATTTTTTGTCCACGTCTTAAACCACTTTTAAGAAGTGCCGCTATCACATAATTTCTTTCAAACAACCTGACATTAAATCCCGCTGCTGCAAGAAGAAGTGAATCTTCTCCTAAGCCTGCTGTGCAGTCCATAAGAGTGAGCCCCTCGTTTTGATCTTTAAATCTCGCCGCTTTAACTAATAATTCATGTTGCCATCTGTCTTTTTCAACACGTTTTACCATTCTCTCGAAATCCCCGGTCATTTCCATTCCGTCAGCAGTTAATGCAACCCTATCCTTGGAATATTTAACAACCAGTTCTTCCTTAGGTGGTTCAACAGAAACCACCTCTGCGTTTATTTTCTTTGAAAGTGAGACAGCTTCCTCCAGCCTTCTCTTATCCTCAACATAAATTATCATATCGTCCTCTACAGCAATCCGCTGCAGAACTATGCAGCTACAGCTGATCTTCTTTTATTATTTACCAGCACCACCAACAGTCTTAATGCTGAAGTTATTATTATCGTTATAATCATAGCAGGAATTGTATTACCAAGTAAATAATCCTTTCTCATAAGGATCCTATAGGTGATAAAACCTGCCAGCCAGGACAGTATCGCAATGAAATCGATTTTTCCATCATCCTTAGCTTCTGCATTTCTTCTAAGGATAAAGAAATCTGCGATCTGGACAGAGATCATAGGTGCAAATATAGAACCTATAAAATATAAAAATCCTGACATTTTATCCATCTGAAAGATCACTGCTCCAATTGTACCTATTATTGTATCAACAATGCCAGGTATATTTTTACTTATATTCTGCCTTAATTTTCCTTTATTCTCGCTATTTTCTTTCTTATTCTCAGGCAGAAGGGCAAAAGCTGACTGGTTACATGAAAATGCATCTATGAAATTTGTTGTAATGCAAGAGAATACAATGATAAATAATCCCGCTGCCCCAAGTCCTGCTTTAAGCATGATCTGGTCTACTCTTGTCTCTTTTGTAAATATAGCTGCCAGTAAACCTATTGAATACATCCAGGCACTTGCAATGCTATAAACAGCAACAGCTAAAACCGCTGTCTTACGAGGCTTTTCTGCTTTATGAGTATAATCCGCTATCATTGGAATCCAGGACACAGGCATAGCAATAGATAATTCCAGTCCCTGGCCAAATGAAATCTTTTCAGCCCCTGAATTAATTGCCGATAATCCTGCCCCGTTATGTCCACCAATTATTACATAGGTAAGCACAACTGTAAGCACTATGAGAAGTGACATTACTATGATATTTAATTTATTTCTAAATTTACCAAGCACGATCCAACCTATAGTAAGGATACCAACTATGAGACACCACCATTTATATCCTATAGGAAAAATTCCTTCAGCAGATATCCCTGCATCGAATATCATAATTCCCTGCCAGCCTACCAGCTGAACAATATTCATGATGCTAAAGAATATACTTCCATATCTTCCAAATGAAAATGCAACAGAGCTCATGGATCCCTTCTTACTCTTAACCCCGATATAGCCTGCTAAAAATAATAAGAACCCTCCAATAAGATGCCCTAATACTATTACTGATAATCCTTTTGTAAGTCCAAGGCTTGAAAGCAATGCTCCCGTGAGTATTTCTGCCAATGAAACTGCTGCTCCAAACCAGATAAGTGATATTTGAAACATAAAAAACGTCCCCTTTCTAAATCCTTTGAAAAATTTAAGGCCTTTATAAGGGGACATTATATTTGCAATCTGATTATATTAAAATGTTCAATTTGATATATTTTATTAATACCAGTTTTATTCTTCTACTTTTTTAACACTTTTCCATTTTACAGAAATCAGTGCCAAAACCAGTGAAACACCCATTCCGATAAGTGAAAAATTATTCTTTACAAATTCAGGAAGACCTTTGAGCAACTGTGGAAAATATGTTCCTACTATACCAAACAGTCCTCCAAAGAGAACAGCACTTAACCATAATGCCTTAATTATCTCTCCATGCTTATATACAACAATGGCGATGAAAAGAGGGAATATTACTCCAGGAGTATATATTGAATAAGCTCCTGTAAGTATAGTGATTATATCCTGTCCCTTAAGAGCAATTCCCATTGCAAAAGCTCCGATAACAAGTACCGTGATCCTTATAAGCTTTATGCTGTCTTTTTTAAGTATATCTTTTACAAATATAGATGATGCATTTATTATACATGTATCTGTTGAAGAAAGGATTGCTGAGATTATTGCTATTACCATTATATAAGCCACAGGCTTAGGAAGATAATGCTCTATAACATATATAAGCAAAGAACTCTTTCCAAATTCTTCCGGTAACACATTGTATCTTGCCCACATTCCGATAAAAACAATGAATACTGTAAATATCAGAAGACCTGCCGCAGCAAAAAGTGCTGATTTTTTTGCAGTTCTTTCATCTTTTGCAATGAGATTTCTAGACATGATATCCGGTCCCAGGAAGTAAACCCCTCCGATGATAAAGAACTGAGTTAAAAGATTTATAGGCTTATATCCATCATTTATCAGTTCAATATTATCAGTTATCATACCTACATTGCTTTTATTTACAAAGATCAGATATATAAATGTTGCCACGATACCTACTGCAATGATGACATACTGTATCGCATCGGTTTTTACAACAGACATCTGTCCTCCAAGGATTGTATATATAAGTACAGCTATTGAGACAAGCACAAAAATCTTTTTGGAATTACTTCCTAAAACAAGTGACATGATATTATTTAACGCCACCAGCTGTCCTGCCACAACTCCCACCCAGGATATAACTATTATAAGGCTGATAAGAACTTCTGCATTTCTTCCTACCAGAATCCTTGCCATATCAGGAAGTGTATCTGCATCAAGTCTTCTTACCTTTTTTGATATAAGAAGAGCCTGTAATATAAGCCCTATGGCTCCAAATACAAGCCACCACATTCCAGGAAATCCGATCTTATAGGTTGTGTCAACCACTCCTATAGTTGCAGATGCTCCTACTATGGTTGCAAGAGTTGTCATACATACTTTATATGTATTCTGATTTTTTCCTGCAACTGCATACTCTTTAAATGTTTTAGCTTTTCTTGAGTCCAAGGCACCTAAGATAACCATGCCGATCATATACATGATTATAAGTACTAATAATACTGTATTAGCCATAAAAAACCTCGCTTACTACTTACATTATTTTTCAAAACATTGTAAGTATAATAAGCGAGGTTTCTTTTGTCAACCCATAAGTAATATAAAGGTGACACAATCTTAATTGCAGGAGGTCATTTCTACTCCTTAGAAATGTATTTATTAAGTGTGTCAACAATTGTATTCAGATTATATGGCTTTGCAATGTAATCATCTAACTGGTTCTCAAGAACTCTTTCCTTGTCACCAAACATTGCTCTAGCTGTTACAGCAATAATAGGAAGTCTCTTCTTCTTATTCTGAAGCTCTAACTTTCTGATCTCCTGAGTAGCTGCAATACCATCCATAACCGGCATCTGTACATCAAACAATGCCGCATCGTAACTCTTTTCTTTATAAAGCTCAACAGCTTTCTGTCCGTTATCAGCTATATCATATGAGAATCCTGCCATACCAAGGAGCTTACCGATTACCTGCTGGTTAACAGGCTCATCTTCTGCTACAAGAATGCGGGCATTCTTTCCACTTGGATTATTGATTGAAAATGCTGCAAGACCATCATCTTCAACAACCGGCTCTTCTGATGGCTGGATTTCTGCAGCTTTAACAACCTTAAGAGGAATCTCAGCAATAAATGTAGATCCGATTCCTTCTTTACTCTGTACGGTAATATTTCCGCCCATAAGTTCTGTTATCTGTTTTGAAATAACAAGGCCGAGACCTGATCCACCATATTTTCTTGTATCTGATCCATCAACCTGTGAGAAACGGATAAAGAGTTTGCTCATATTGGCATCTGAAATACCGATACCAGTATCTGCTACAGCCATTCTAAGAGTCACCTTATCATCTATATCATCAATCGCTGCAACCTTTACTCTTACACCACCATCAGACGTAAACTTGATGGCATTTGAAAGCAAACAGTTAAGTACCTGCTGGATACGCTGCTCATCAGCTTTAACAAGTTTTGGAATATTATCACCAAAACTAAGATCAAGAGCGATGCCTTTGTTGTCAGCTGTTGGAACCTGAGCCGCAACTGTTTCTTCGATTGCTGATTTGATATCACAGATTTCTTCTTTGATCTTATATTTACCTGCTTCAAGCTTACTGATATCAAGGATATCATTGATAAGTCTGAGAAGGTTATCTGCACAATTCTTAGCAGTAAGAAGATTATCTCTATAGTCTGCCTGAAGATCATCAGCCATAAGTGTAAGCTGGATCATACCCAGAATTCCATTGATAGGAGTACGGATCTCGTGACTCATATTTGCAAGGAATTCTGCCTGTGTCTTATAAGCCGCATTGGCATCCTTGATAGCCTTTGAGAGCTTTGATTCTGTCTCTTTCTGTTCTGTTACATCTATTACTACCATGTTGATATAATCAGCTTCTGATTTATACATTACTGTATTAAATACTTTTCCAAGCTTTTCCATGGTAATCTCTACATCCATCAGGTCACCCTGTTTAATTCCGGATGTATTATATGCTGTAAACCATGCATTTATATCTGTAAGTACTTCTGTATTACTATTTCCTAAGACTTTATCCTGACAATCTTCTCTGTCGATTCCAAAATATGATCCAAAAGTCTGGTTTGTATCTACTATCTGATATCCCAACACTTCACCCGTAGGATCCGTAAGTATCTTTGCCTGTGCAAAACCGATAGGAAGATTCATAAATAATTTTCGGTATTTTTCATTCTTTGATTCTGCTTTACCCTTTTTTTCGCCAAATAAAGTAAAAATAAGAGCAAATACAAGCGCTGTCTGAATAACCAGCATAACTATACTAATGATTCGACTATTAGCCGCAACACTTACTATTCCCAATATAGCTATCACTACTGCTGCCCGAAAAGCAAGCTTGCGTGGTTCCAAATCATTCAACTTGTTCATATAACCCCTCCAATAAGATCTTTTGAGCTAATTTGTACAAACATGCACATTTTCATATTCCCTAATATATAATTTTACTATAAAACTTCTATTTGGTCAACGGCTTTATTTGTGAAATATGTACATTTTTTGATATATTTTTTGTATTTTATGCACACAAATATAAAAATAATCCATGAAATGATACTTATGCTTCCACCTTCCATCAGTCCCTCAGGTCTGTATTTCATAACAATATGATGTTTTCCTTCACCAATATTGGCCCCCAGCAGACCTTCAGCCAGCTTAACAGTATTAACTTCTTTTCCGTCTGAATAGATATGCCATCCCTCATCGTATGGAATGGAAGTAAGAAGGATCTGATCTTCATTCAGATTAATGTCTCCTTCCACTGAATCATCAGTATAAGCAGTCACTTTCATGGCATTTTTCTGAAGTTTTTGGACAACCTGTTCTTCTAAATCCATGTTGCACTTACTGATATAAAGCCCTATAGAACCTTCAGACTTTGTATAGGATGAAAGTTTAATATGAAAATCCACTTTATCTCCTACCTGTAATTCTCCCATATCAAAGAACTGACTCTGATATCTGTCAGATGCTTTCAATTGATCATTTACAAAATATTTAACATCCTTTATAGAACTTCCTCTGATATTAGCCAGACATCGTCCACCATGCTTTACTGTGTATGAGATTTTAATAACCGAATCCTTGCCTGCTCCTTTAAAATAAACAAGCTTGCTGTTTTCTTTATCCAGTTTCACCGTACATTTTTCAGCATCAATCTGATATTCTTCTCCATTGAGAGTAAAAATCGGCTCATCTATCCCCGTCATCAGTCTCGCTAATTCATTTAACTTCTTGCCAGGTGTTGAGGTTTTTTTCGCCTCCTGCCATGCAATGGTCTCATGTCCTACCCCATATGCTATCGGCAGAGCATTTTTATTTTCATAAACCCTGACTATCTCATTTTCATAACAGCACTCTTCAAATTCTTCTGCGCCGTAGTATTCTCCAATCCTGTTATATACAAATCTTACTCCCAGCAAGTCATTTGCAAATGGATTTCCGCCGTAGAAAAGGTATTCGTTGGCACCAGTATAAAATCCTACATCGTTTGCAAAATCCACCATGTCCCCTCTGACTGTGGAACAAAATGTTCCCAGGGAATTCATGCCATTATAAGTAGGTTCATCCAGCATTAAATGAGAGGACATATCGCTTCTTACTAAGCCATAGCCCTTTGCATCTGAATAGATATTTACTGAATTAACCGCTCTTTCCATTTCTTCAGTGTATTTCTGATAATAACCTGCAGATGCCACATCATTTTTTCTTAAACCTAACGCAGCAGAAGTAAGGATCTCCAAGACTGTCAAAACTGATAGAGCTATGGTGGTGAAATAGCTTTTAATCTTTCCGGATTTTCTTACTAAAATAATAGCCGAGTATAATGTGATCAGTATAAATGATACCAAAGCCACTGTTTTTTCAGGGATATAATCCCCTATATCTGTTTTTACTATTGCCATGATAAGGAATAAATAGGAACAGATTATGGTCATTACTATCCGCCACAAGTCTGTCTGCTTTAATTTTGCCAAGGCTACATAGCTTATATATAATTCTGTAAATATAAATACAATTGAAAATCTGTTGGGAATTCCGTACTGATCATGGAAGCCATGCCATATATAATTCAGCATCTTTGTATTAAATGAAAGGAGAAGGATAGCAATAAGCATTCCTTTTCTGATTCTTTCTATAAGTGGTATCCTGTTGCTGAGCATAAAAAGGATCATTCCGAATACAGCAATGGTTCCTGCATAAATATTGATCTTTCCATCAAAATTATCTGCATTGATATATGGAGTTAAAAAGATTGCTTTCTTCCACTGGTCTATAAATTTCCCATAATACTCAAACTTCGGAAGTTCAAATTTAGCCGATGCGGTTTTCATTATTGCCAGATATGCAGTTAATAGTGAAAATGCCGCCATTCCCGCTGCCAATATCGAAGCTAGGGCAAATCTTATCCCATCCAAGAAAAAGTTCTTTATATCCTTATGGCCTGTAGCAAAGAACCAGAGAACAAGGAATAAACATATGATAAAAGCAATATAATAATTACAGAAAAGTACATAGAAAAGCGATAAAACATAAAGTCTTATATCCTTTGATCTTATCAGCCTCTCATATCCAAGGATCACCAGTGGAAGAACCATAATAGGATCTAACCACATGATATTCCAGGAATAACCTACCATGTAATTATTGAGGGCAAATAAGAGCCCGAAAGCAACCATTAAATAGTTATTCTCCGGTTTATTCTTTCTTCTGGAAAGCATATAAGTAAATGCCCAGGCACTAAATGCCAATTTAAATGCTACCATTATTGAGAAAGCAGCTGTTATTCCTTCTTTTGAGAAAAAAATAAGAATGAGATTTAGTGGACTGGCCAGATAATATAGTAAAAGGGACATGAAATTAACGCCCCCTCCTACCTTCCAGGTATAAAGGAAACTTCCACCATTCTTAAGCTTACTTTGATAATCCGCCATAAACGGAATATATTGATGGATGCTGTCAACCTTTGTAAAAGCATTTGTTCCAAATGGTGCCACATCCGCAACTATCATTACTATGAGCATAAACACTGCTACCACCCCAAAAGATAACAGTGACGCCCAATTCTCAGAAAGGAATTTCTTCCTTTTTTCTTTGCTGAATCTGTCAGCTATAACTACGTTAATCTTCTCCATTTTCCCCATTTTATGCCCATCCTTGCTGTCTATTATTCTTCGTTTATAAATTTTAATACATCTTCAAGCTGCATATCGCCGCCAAATATTGAAAGCGCACTTCCAATTGTAACATCAACTTTTGACTTTCCAAGCTCTTTTACTTTTTTCAGATCATCAAATGAGCTGACTCCTCCTGCATAAGTTACTGGAATTCCGTCATATTCTCCCAGCATCTTAATAAGCTCTTCATCGATGCCTGCTTTTTTTCCTTCTACGTCAACAGCATGAATAAGATATTCCGCTGCATATTTTTCCAATTCTTTTAAAGTCTCTATAGTTACTTCTGTATCCGTAAACTTCTGCCATCTGTCAGTAACTATATAATATTTTCCATCTTTCTTTCTGCAGGAAAGGTCTAATACCAGATGTTCTTTTCCCACTTCTCTTACCATCTTATCAAGATTTTCGTAATTAATCTTTCCATCCTTAAATACGTAGGACGTAACGATTACATGACTTGCTCCCTGTATGATAAAATGTCTGGCATTATCCACGGTAACTCCGCCGCCTACCATAAATCCATTCATATATGCATGAAGTGCAGCCTCCGCTTCTTTCATGTCCATCTCATATTCCGGAGTTCCTGATGGATTGAGCATTATAATATGGCCGCCTTTAAGATTATAACTCTTATACATCCAGCCATAAAAAGCTCCTCCAGCCTTTGATACAAAGTTCTTTGTTGCTCCTTCTGTATCACTTAAGCTTCCTCCAACTATCTGAGTAACATTTCCATCATGAATATCTATACAAGGTCTAAATTTCATCTTATTATCCTTTCGCTTTTAAATACACATCTTTTCATATTTTAACATTTTTTATATACATCCACAAATTCTTTAAATGTTTTAATTATTTTCTGTTATATTTTTCAAGCTGAAATATAATAAAATATGAAATATCTTAATCTTATGGTTATGGAGGCAGACTTATGAATAATATTAAAGAAAAAAACCCCAAAAAAGGAATACTCCATATACTTCTTGCCGCCTTTTTCTTTTCACTTATGACCCTTACTTTAAGGCTTGCCGGGGACCTTCCCACAATGGAAAAGGCTTTTTTTAGGAATTTTGTTGCGCTTATCATTTCTATCATCATGCTTTCAAAATCGAAGGAAAAATTCCATATATTAAAGCAGAGTTACCCACATATTTTTCTTAGAAGTCTCTTCGGAACCTTAGGACTGATAGCTAATTTCTGGGCCATAGACAGACTAGGCCTCGCCGATGCAAATATGCTGAATAAAATGTCCCCATTCTTTGCAATGCTTATGTCCGTTTTTATATTACAAGAAAAGCCTGATAAAGTTGAGTGGTTTACTCTTATCATCGCCTTTCTTGGATCCATACTTATAGTAAAGCCTTCTCTGGGATTGGCAAGTCTTCCGGCTTTGGTAGGCCTCTTTGGCGGCTTCTGTGCCGGTACTGCTTATACTTTTCTTAGGAGCGTTACCCGCCGCGGAGAACGTGGACCAATTGTTGTAATGTGTTTTTCCTTATTCTCAACCCTTGCCACTCTCCCATTTATGCTGCTGAACTGGCATCCTATGACCTTAAAACAGCTGCTGCTCATGCTCCTTTCCGGAACATGTGCCATGGGAGGACAGTTAAATATCACCGCAGCTTATACTTATGCTCCTGCCGCAGAAATATCTGTTTATGACTATTCCCAGGTTATATTTGCCGCTATCCTTGGTCTTATATTCTTCGGAGAATTACCGGACATATTATCATTTGCCGGTTACGCGGTGATCATTGGCATTGCGATATTTAAATGGTATTACACACTTAAGATAAAGACAAAAGATGAAAAATGATCCGCGATATGTTATCATTGTTCTTAATTTGATTGTTACATGATGCGAGTTATATAACTCGAAAGGGGTTTAAATGATTACTAATACAGAACTAAAAAAAAGAATCGATGCCATGTATAAGAAGGCTGATGACATCACAACCAGCGGTGTAGTTCCAGAAGGAACCATGTCGATCCGTGATATGCTGAAATTTGATATGCTTCAGTATCTCTGCTTCTTATATGAGCCGCTGAATGCCAATATCAACTTTGACGTTGATTTCGTCATGAATTATCTTTCAATGTATATGACAAAGGACAAATTCCTTTCATTTAGATACGAGAGATGTCTTAATAAGGATTTTATAAACACTGTTCCCAGATCTCTTACTTACTTTGCCAAGTATGATCTTTCAGGCAAATCTGTAAGAGATGAAAATGGTAAAGCCAGCGCTAAAGCTTACGCTGAATTATTTGACGAAATGGGCGCTGAATTTATAGCTGACAATGGTTCTACAACTATCGAAGTTGGTAATCTTACTAATTATATGAATACCATCTATAATTACCTTAGAGAATGCAACCTTTATAATACAGGCAAGCCAAATGAACCAATTTCTGCTTCTACTATCAAATCAGCAAAGAACCGTAATGATATCAGCGGAAAAATGTATGCCACAACAAAGGATAAAACTTCTGAAGGAAAGCCAGTAATTACTGAGGAAGATGATGATAAGACTCTCGAGGATTATCTTGAAGAACTTAACTCTCTGGTGGGCCTTGATGCAGTCAAGAATGATCTCTATAATCTGATCAATCTCATCAAGATCAAAAATATGAGAAAAGCAAGAGATATGAAGCAGCCTGATATAACTCTTCATATGGTATTTTCAGGTAACCCTGGAACAGGTAAGACAACTGTAGCCCGTCTTTTAGCAAAGATCTATAAGAAGCTGGGTGTGGTAAGCCAGGGACAGTTAGTTGAAGTCGACAGATCAGATCTTGTTGTAGGTTATATCGGTCAGACTGCTGCAAAGACTGCAGAAGTAATTGACTCAGCCATCGGAGGCATTTTATTCATAGATGAAGCCTATACTCTTACAGCCGGTAAAGACTCCAAGGACTTTGGTCAGGAAGCTGTAGATACCCTTCTTAAGAGAATGGAAGATAATAGAGACGACCTTGTAGTTATCGTTGCTGGATATACTGACTTAATGGCTGAATTTGTAGAATCAAATCCAGGACTCAAATCAAGATTTAATAAGAATATCTTCTTCAGCGATTATTCCGGTGAAGAGCTTAATAAGATCTTCTTATCCATGTCTAAAAAGCAGGATTATACACCAAATAAGGCCGCTGCAGATTATATTCTTGATTATCTTACAAAGAGAGCAAAGAAGCATGATGAGAATTTTGCCAACGCCCGTGAAGTAAGAAACTATCTTGAAAGATGTATCGAAAGACAAGCATCCCGTCTTGTTACATTAAGCGAAGTAACTGACGCTCAGCTTAAAACTCTTACTAAAAAAGATGTGGAAGAAGAACTTCCAGACGATTCTTTATAAAAAACAACAGCAAAATACAATGAAAAAAAAAGAACTCCCTCCAGCGGGCTATACATGCCCTTTGGAGGGAGTTCTTTTCGTCCTAATTGTTTAGGCTATTATTAAACTTCTAATCTGTCGATCATTTCCTGAACTGCCTTAGCAAAATCCTCTGACTTCTTATCAGCGTCGCTAAGTGATGTTCCCTTTACTCCATAGTAGAACTTAATCTTTGGCTCTGTACCTGAAGGTCTTACACAAAGCCATGCGTCATCTGAAAGATCATAATAAAGAACATTTGAACTTGGAAGTCCAGTTGGTGTAACATTTCCAGTCTTAACATCCTTAATTGTGTCATTTGAATAGTCACGTGCCTTAAGTACTTCGTAGCCGGCAATCTCACTGATCTCTGTATTTCTGAGAGCTGTCATGATGCTCTTAATCTTAGCGATTCCATCAAGACCTTCCATAGTGATAGTAGTGATGGCATCCTTCCAGTAGCCATACTTCTCATACATATCAACCATAGCATCCCAGAGAGTCTTTCCAAGTGACTTATAATATGTAGCAGCTTCGCAAAGAGCCATAGTAGCTACAACTGCATCCTTATCTCTTGCATATGTTCCGATAAGGCATCCATAACTCTCTTCAAAACCAAAGAGATATGTTCCAACACCAGTTGTCTCATAATTAAGGATTCTCTGTCCGATATACTTGAAACCTGTAAGACACTCTTCAAGTTCAACGTTATAAGCTCTAGCTACCATATCAGCAAGATTTGTTGTAACGATAGTCTTTACAAGCTTTCCGTCTGCTGGAAGTCCCTTAACAGCTGCTGTCTGGCTGATCTCATATTCAGCAAGAAGGCTGCCGGACATATTTCCTGTAAGACACATATATTCACCAGACTTAGTATCCTTAACATATACGCCAAGTCTGTCTGCATCAGGGTCAGTAGCAAGAACGAGATCTGCATCCTTTTCCTTAGCTAACTTAAGAGCAAGCTCAAATGCTTCTCTTGCTTCAGGATTTGGATATGGAACTGTAGGGAAGTTACCATCCGGCTTTTCCTGTTCCTCTACTACATAAACATTCTCAAATCCAAGCTCCTTTAATACACGTCTTACAAGCACATTACCTGTACCATGAAGCGGTGTATATACAACCTTTAATTCCTTGGCATACTTATCAATAGTATCCTGATGGATTACCTGCTTTTCAACTTCCTTGCAGTAAACATCATCTACTTCTGTTCCGATAGTGATATAGAGACCCTTAGCTTCTGCTTCTTCCTTAGAGATGATCTTTGCATCTGTAACTGAGATTGCCTTAACCTCATCCATGATTCCTGTATCATGAGGAGGTGTGATCTGTGCGCCATCTTCCCAGTAAACCTTATAACCATTATACTTAGCCGGGTTATGGCTGGCTGTGATATTAATACCAGCAATGCAATTAAAATGTCTTACTGCAAATGATAATTCTGGTGTAGGGCGAAGTGTATCAAATCTGTATGCTTTGATACCATTAGCTGCAAGTACGCGAGCTGCAATATCAGCAAATTCAGGAGAGAAATTTCTTGAATCATAAGCAATAGCAACGCCACGGTCCTGTCCGTTACATTTAATGATGTAATTGGCAAGTCCCTGTGTAGCTCTTGCAACTACATAATCATTCATACGGTTTGTACCAGCACCAATGATGCCTCTAAGACCAGCTGTACCGAATTCAAGATCACATGAGAATCTTTCCCTGATCTCTTTTTCATCTGCCTTGATTGCTTCTAATTCTTTCTTTGTTTCTTCATCGAAAAATGAATTATTGATCCACTCTTCATATGCTTTCATGTAATCTGACATATCTTTCCTCCGTATCTAGGTATTTCTTCACTAATGCCCCACATACATTTTTTCTAAATCAGCCTGTATTATACATTAATCTTACGTTTTTGTAAAACCTTTTAGAGCCACTCTTTTTTAACAATCTCTATAAGTTTCTCCTTTTCGTTAAGACCTGGCTCATCCATAACACAGTCTAATAATGAGTTTAAGATTTTTCCGATCATCGGACCCTTATCAACCCCAATATCCATAAGGTCTTTTCCTCCGATCTTAAGATCCTTAAG
>JAFOIV010000052.1 GCA_017420535.1 Eubacterium sp.
TCTTGCAGATCCTGAGGATTATTATGTGGAGTATTCACTTTCAAGTGATTGGGGAAGTGGTTTTAATTCATCCATAATGATAAGCAATGTATCTGATAAAGATATTGAAGACTGGATCTTAGAATTTGATTTTGAAAGAGAGATAACCAATATCTGGAATGGAACAATTCCCTCATGCAAGGAAGGACATTATGTTATTAAGAATAGTGGCTATAACAGCATAATATATTCAAAGCATAATATTCAGTTTGGATTTAGCGGATGCAATGGAGATGCAAACATCGTACCTACAGATTATAAGCTTTATTATTATGATTTAACTAAGGAGAAGTCAGATAATGAAGAACAAAAGCATAGCGAGACCAGCTCTTTCCAAGGTGATAATAACAGTAATCCTGTAGAAAATGAGAAGGAAGAAATAAATACTGAGAATAATCAGGAAGAGAAACATTCTGACGATGCAAAGTCTATAGATAACGGCCAGCATGATGATCCAGATAAAGAAGAACAGAACAATCCTATTGAAGAAATAGATAAAACCAAGGATACAGATAATGATGGACTCTTTGATTATATCGAATTTCAGATTGGTACAGATATAGAAAAAGCAGACACTGATGGAGACGGCCTTTCAGACTATTATGAAATAATGTCAATGTCATATGATCCAACAAAGATGGATACTGATAATAACGGTATAAATGACGGTGAAGAAGACCTTGATAATGATGGATTAACAAACTTAAAAGAACTTGAGATAAATATAGACCCATCTTATCCAGACTCAGACGAGGATGGGCTAAAGGATGGAGAAGAAATAAATACTTATAATACAGATCCATGTAAATATGATACAGATGGAGATAAGGTATCGGATGGAAAAGAGATAGAACTTGGAACAGATCCTCTTACATATAATGAAAAATTTGAAGTGACAGTAATGTCGGAAGATGAGGATACAGTTAAGGCATCAGTAAAGATCTCTTTAACTGGAAAACAGGTTAACACTCTTTCGGTTAATAGATTTAATAATGATTTTCTTTTTCCAGAAGATATGCCAGGCTATATCGGTGGGGCATATGACTTTAAAGTAGAAGGAGAATTTGACCAGGCTACACTATGTTTTGAATTTGATGAAGCACTGCTGGATGAAGAAAATTTTGACCCTGTTATTTATTATTTTAATGAAGAGGAACAGTGGCTTTATGAATTAGACACAACAGTTGAAGAAAATACTGCTATTGCTGTAACAACACATTTTTCAAAGTATATACTGATTAATAGAATGGCATTTAAAAATGTGTTTTTTGATTACTGGAGTCAGCCTGAGAATGTTCCAATGAAGCTGGTGATGGTGATTGATGATTCTGGAACATTGGGAGGAAGGTTTAGTTATGATAAAGAAAAAGAGGTTTTTCTAGGGGGGACAGATCCGGAACATAAAAGATTAAAAATAGCAAAAAATATTGTTAAAGGTGCAGAAGATGAAGCGGTTTTAAATATTATAAAAGCAGATAATAATTTTGACAGAACCTATGCAAAAGATTATAGAGATCTTACTATTTGCGATGAAAAAGGTAAAAAATGGTTGTTGGATGAGTTGGATAATACCAATTTTGAATGGTGTATAGATAACCCTTATTGGACTCTTAGGTGGTCAGCTAATAAGAAGAGCTTTGATTCTTGTGGCGGAAAGAATTTATATTATATATGTCTGGGAGCGGTTGAGAATTTCTTATCTGCATCCGATGACCCAACCCTGAATAAGGATTATGCAAAGGTCATTGTCATCATATCAGACGGAAAAGTAGATGATTATGATGACACTTTTGAGGCAGAGGGCAAAGGATATGCATATATAAAAAAATTGGCAAACCAAATGGGAGTTCAGATTGTGACCATAGGGCTTGGAAGTGATGAGGGCAGCTTCAATAAGTATTTAAAACCTCTATCAACGGCAACAAACGGAAAGTTTTATTATGCTAAGGATTTAGAAAATGTCGATAATATATATGAATATATAAAAAAAGATTTAGGAAGAGATATTGAAATAGATAGTGACTCGGATGGAATTCCCGATGCATATGAAGACGGACTTCTCCTGTTTAACGGTAAAAGGATTAAGTTAGATAAAAATAATCCTGATACTGACGGAGATGGTCTTTTAGATGGGCAGGAAGTAGAGCTTGAAAAAAGATATTATGTAGATACTACTAAGGCTATGGTTATTGGAGGTTTTAAATCAAATCCACTTAATCCAGATTCTGACGGAGATGGAGAAGACGACGCCACAGATCCTACGCCTTTTGTTCCTTGGATTAATGAAGAAATATGTAAGAAAATATGTGAGCTTGATTGGTTAGCAAAAGAATTTAGGAACAATTATGTCGATTTAAAGACAGAAAGAATTATCAAAGAGGGGCATGTTAGAGAAGAATACTATGATATATGGTTTACATTTATGTTTATAAGACAATTCAACGCTAATTATAATACTGAAAAATGGGAGAAAGTAGCAGGAGCGATAGATTATAGATTTATTGAATACATTAAGAATAATAATCCTGATTTATATTATTTTTTTGAAATGAATACAGAATATTTTGCAGAAATGCCAAAAGAAAATATTGAAAAGAAGGGAGATTTATATCATTTAGCAGCAACTATGTCTGCGCTTTTGTATGAATCCAATTTTAAGAATGGAAAATTTTATGGAATTATGGAAGAAAAACATATAGATGCTTTAGCAGGATGGGCTGGAGATCTTCAGACTGCTATGAATGATGCTGTACTAGCGGTTGGTAAAAATGCTGATTATCTTACCTACTCAGAAGCCATGGGTATTTTGATTGCCTGTGATATTGGCGATGAAGTGTATGACGAGTATCCAAATTTAAAAGCATTAAGGGAGGAGGGAAAGGATATTCATTTTAGAGAAGATGATATGTATGCGGATGTAGATGCTGTTAATTTATATGAAAACATAATACGAGAAAGCATTACGGTAGCTTTATATGATTATTTTAGATCGGGATTCAAGACGAGATATGGTCAATTTATAGATGGACTTGGTACCAATTACGGTATTTCACCATGTGATATAGTTTATATTTATACTAATGAATATTATTCTCTATATACAAATGTTCATGGAAAAATATATGGTAAGAAAATTGATTTTTCAACTAAATGGCCACTATTAAATGATAAAGTGGATTTTAATGAAAATATATCCATTGCAGCGGGCGATGTTTTTGTATATTACATATCAGAAAGGGCTGGAAAGGAATTAGCAAATGAATATTAGTAAAATAATGAAAATTATATTACATATCTGTTGGATCATTATAATCTTTAAAATCATAATGATATATTTTTTTTCAACGAGAGAATATCAAGAATGGTTTTGTGAAAAAAAGAACAATATGAAATTAGAGCGGAGCAAAAAAATACTATTTATTCAAATGAAGAAACGCCAGTGAGAATTACGGTACATATAGAAGGCAAAAAAAGTGAATTTGAAACATATATTGATAATAAGGGGAAAAAACTTGATGTGAGTAATTATCGTTTAGAATTTAAGGATGATTATATAAAGTTGGAATTATTAGATTGTAGAGGGGATCTGATAGAGATCTTTAGGTTTTACAATTCTGATTATTTGAGAAACTTTAAAGGTGAAGAATATGAAAAGAAAAGATAAAAAGAAAAACATTATTTTGGTTAGTCAGATAGTAATAACATTTGCAATAATGGGAGCGTTAGTTGTTTTATATATTTATATTGAATATGGTAATTCAAGAAAGGTATGGTTTAAGGATGAATTCTATAATGGAAAGTATGTAATAGAGGCGACATATCCTTCTGACGGTGTTCATAATCAAATAACGATTGCTATAAATAATAAGGCTGGTGATGTATTGTGGAATGTAGATGATTATCTAGATTATAATGTAGATATGACAGAAGATTATTATGAGTTGGTGTATGAAAAAGATTATTTAAAGATTATTTTAAAAAATGAAAATAAGGGGATTGGTGAGTCCTATCGAGTTTATTACGAAGATCTTGATAAATGTAATTATAATAAGTGACGGAATGAAGTCATCCCCAGCCAAAATAAAATAAAAGACGCGAAAAGAATCGCTCCAAAGGGCATTTTTAGCCCGCTGGAGCGATTACTTTGAGCGTCTTATTTATTTTGGCGTCCGTTCGCCATCTTATTTATTTTGGCGTCCGTTCATAGAATTTGTTTGACATATTTATATATGAATGTTAGTATGAAAAAGAATTATGTAGAGGCGCAAAGAAGAGGCAGTACATCTATGTCGGACCGACAGCTTGAAGATGTATCAGGGCGGATTTGCCGAAGTGGAAAGGCTTAAGGTCGAGTCTTTTTGCTGGGTCTGCAGTGGATAGCTGCAGAACTGTCACCATAAGGTGGAGTGCTACGTGAGATAAAATTATTTTCTATGGATTTTATTTCGGGTTAGTGCTCTGCTGACCCGATTTTTTTATGCTAGAAAGCATGGAAGTAAAATTTATAGGAGGTACATTTTATATGTCAATTTTTCAGGGATCAGGAGTTGCACTTGTTACACCATTTAAGGATAATCTTGAGGTGGATTATGAGCAGTTAAGAAAGCTTACAGAGTATCACATTGAGCATGGTACAGACTGTATCGTTGTTTGTGGTACATCAGGTGAAGCGTCAACACTTACAGAGGAAGAGCATCTTGAAGCTATTGCGGTAGTTGCAGAGCAGGCTAATGGCAGAATTCCAGTAGTTGCAGGAACAGGTTCAAATGATACAAGAACTGCAATTTATCTTTCACAGGAAGCTGAAAAGTGTGGAGTTGATGGACTTCTTATAGTTACACCATATTATAATAAAGCTACTCAGGCTGGACTTAAGGCGCATTATACAGCTATTGCTGAGGCAGTAAATATTCCTATCATTATGTATAATGTACAGTCAAGAACAGGATGTAACATTTTACCTGAGACAGCTATTGATCTTGCAAAGAATGTTAAGAATATCGTTGCTATAAAAGAAGCTTCAGGAAATATCTCTCAGGTTGCTACACTTTCAGCGCTTAATGAAGAGGCAGGACATGTGCTTGATATCTATTCAGGAAATGATGATCAGATCCTTCCAATCCTTTCACTTGGTGGAATTGGAGTTATCTCAGTAACAGCAAATATCATTCCAGAAGATACACATGATCTTGTAGCTAAATATCTTGAGGGAGATACAGCAGAATCAAAGAGACTTCAGCTTAAAGCTGTTAATCTTTGCCATGCTCTTTTCTCAGAAGTTAACCCAATTCCTGTTAAGAAAGCAACTCAGCTTTTAGGAATGACAAATGGTAAGGTTCGTATGCCGCTTACAGAGATGGAAGAAAAGAATGCAGAAAAGCTTGAAAAGGCTATGAGAGATTACGGAATTGAATTCTAGTAAAAAAGTAAACCTGAAAGTTTTTTGATTAGCATTTTGCATGGCGTATTGGTGCCTGTATTGTTATATAAAATATAGAGAGGGAATATATGACCAAAATTATGATGCACGGCTGTAATGGCCGTATGGGAAGAGTTATTGGCGATATGGTAGCAAATGATCCTGACGTAGAGATCGTTGCTGGCGTAGATATTGTAATGAACGATTCACTTGGATTTAATGTATATACAGATATTGATAAATGTGACGCAGATATTGATGTTATTATTGATTTTTCTTCAGTAAAAGCTATAGATGCACTTCTTTCTTATGCTGTTGAAAGAAAGATTCCTGTAGTGCTTTGCACAACAGGCCTTACAACTGAGCAGCTGGATAACGTAAGAGAGGCTTCAAAAACCATTCCTATCCTTAAGTCAGCTAATATGAGTCTCGGAATCAATACTATAATGAGTCTTCTTAAGACAGCTTCAAATGTATTCTGCCCTGCAGGATTTGATGTTGAGATAGTTGAAGCTCATCACAATCAGAAATTAGATGCTCCTTCAGGAACAGCTCTTGCTCTTGCAGATTCTATAAATGATGCAAGAAACGGAGAGTTTGAATATGTATTTGACAGAAGCGATAAGAGACAGAAGAGGGGTAAGAAGGAATTAGGAATCAGCGCAGTTCGTGCTGGAAATATCCCTGGAACTCATACAGTAATGTTTGCGGGACCGGATGAACTTATTGAGATCAAGCATACAGCATATTCAAGAAACATTTTCGCAAATGGTGCTATTAACGCAGCTAAATTCCTGGCTGGTAAAAATCCTGGAATGTACGATATGAGCGATGTGATAGCGGCTCAGCTCTAATGAGAAGAGGGATCACGGCGAGAATTTAATATGAAATATAATAGGGATGGTTCTTAATGTAGGGACCATCTCTTTTTCTTTTGGTTTACAAATATATAGTTGAAGTGATATTCTTCTATAGTAATAATTAAGAATTATTAGGAGATATTATATGTATCAGGATAGTGTTATACTTTGCAGTGCATCAAAATATACTGAAAAATATTATCTGAACCCGGATTTTGAAGGACTTCCGGATTTAGTTAAGGATGAACTTAAAGTACTTTGTGTTCTTTATGTAGAAGAAGTTGGCGGAATGATAATGCTTGTCTTTGATGAGTCAGGAAATCTTAAGATAATGACAGAGGCAAATGAGGATGATCTTTTATTTGATGAGATCGGAAGTGCATTAAAGGTTAAAGATATTCAGATAAAGAACAGGGAATTATTTGAACAGCTTGAAGAGTATTATGCAGCATTCCTTGGGCAGGAAGAATAATAAGGTTAAGTAATAAGGTTAGAAATAAGGAGTATTTAATATGCTTTTTGCAATAGATGTAGGTAATACAAATATCACTATCGGACTTTTTGATAAGGACAGACTTTTAAAGCAGTTCAGAATGATAACAAAGAATAAGAAGACATCAGATGAATATGGTGTATTTCTTGGAGAACTGCTTGGTTTAAATGGATATAAGAGAAGTGATATCACAGATGTAATAATAGCATCAGTAGTGCCGGATGTAATGCATTCACTTACAAGCGGTATCATTAAATATTTTGGAGTTAATCCGGTTATTGTGGCTCCCGGAATAAAGACAGGAATCAAACTTGCAGTTCCTAATCCTAGGGAACTTGGTGCTGACCGTATTGTTGATGCTGTTGCAGCTTATGAGATTTATGGCGGTCCAGCCATAGTTATTGATTTTGGTACAGCTACAACACATGACCTTATATTAGAAGACGGAAGCCTTTTTGCAGGTGTTACATCACCTGGTATCAGACTGGCGGCAAATGCTCTTTGGACAGGAACAGCAAAACTTCCAGAGGTTGAGATCAAGAAAGTGGACAAGATTCTTGGAAGAGATACTGTATCAAGTATGCAGGCCGGTATATATTTTGGCTACGTGGGACAGACAGAATATATAATTAAAAAGATGAAGGAAGAGTCTGGAATCAAGAACTTAAAAGTTATCGCCACTGGCGGACTTGGTAAGATCATTTCAGATTCTACAGATGCAATCGATGTTTATAATCCTGAACTTACACTTCAGGGACTTAGACTTATTTACGAGAAACAGTAGGATTATTATGGATTTTAAGAATAAGATTATTCTTGGACCGATGGCAGGTGTTACAGACCTGCCATTTCGTCTATTATCAAAAAAATGCGGTGTAGATATAGTTGTTACAGAAATGGTCAGTGCAAAGGGGTTAATGTATAATCCTAAGAGCGCTGATGAGCTGCTTATTACAATTCATGAAGAAGGACCTGTAGGAGTGCAGCTTTTTGGAAGTGATCCAGAGATCATTTCAACGGAGGCTGCGAAATTATTAGAGAGGATCCATTTTGACTTTATTGATATCAATATGGGATGCCCGGTTCCAAAGATAGTTAATAATGGGGAAGGATCAGCTCTTATGCAGGATCCAGCCCTTTGTGGACGGATTGTTGAAGCTATAGTAAAAAAGGTGGATGTTCCGGTTACAGCCAAGATAAGAGCTGGGTTTCATAAGGATGTGAAAAATGCTCCAGAGGTGGCAAAGGCATTAGAGCAGGCTGGAGCCAGTGCAGTTGCGGTTCATGGAAGAACCAGGGAAGAGTATTATTTCGGACATGCAGACTGGGATGTTATTAGGAAAGTTAAAGAAGTTGTAACAATTCCTGTAATAGGTAATGGAGATATAACCTGTGCTGCAGATGTTGTAAAAATGAAGGAAGAGACTGGATGTGACAGCGTTATGGTGGCAAGGCATGCAAGAGGAAATCCATGGATCTTTAGAGAAATAAAGGAAGAATTAGAGACGGGTGTTAAACCTGATCGCCCTTCAATAGAAGAGATCAGAGAGATGATGAAAGAACATCTTTATCTGATGCTAAAGTACAAAGGGGAGTATACAGCTGTGCATGAAATGAGAAAACATATACAGTGGTACACTACAGGACTGCCAAATTCTGCTCAATTAAGAAGAAAAATTAATGAAATTGAAGATTTTAACGAGTTGTTACAGACTATAGAATGTACAGGAAAATAGCTTTTTAGGAAACTGCCATTGGTGAAATCTTACACAAAAACAGGGTTCGATTTACATAATCGGCCCTGTTTTTGTGCAATAACACAAGTGGACCTGGGAAAATTCGTCAAAAACTCCAAAAATATTTCCGACGCCTTGACCATGGTATTTATAAAGGATATA
Organism: Eubacterium sp.; assembly: GCA_017420535.1. Taxonomy (GTDB): domain Bacteria; phylum Bacillota; class Clostridia; order Lachnospirales; family Lachnospiraceae; genus Eubacterium_Q. Next base: position 8,710 of record JAFOIV010000052.1, read on the forward strand.
ATGGCACATGCAAAAGAAAGTTAATTGTTTTGTAACATTTTAAAAAGATTTGAAACATTTATGAAGATTATGAAACAATTACTATAGTGAAGGAGAATAAACTTATGAGACTTGAAGATTCAACCTCAAAAGCGGGAAAGAAACTTGGAAGTTATACTAAGAAAATGGGTGCTACTATAGTTGTTATAGCTCTTGCGATTACATGCTTTGCTTCTGTAACGGGAGAAAAGATGAGAGAGGCAGGGGAATACGGACGTATGATCTCGGTTTCATCCCTTTCAAAAGATAGTAAGGTTGAAACTCAATTTGCTAAAGTGAGCTATACAGAAATTGAAAATATCAGATATGAAGCTGATCAGAAGGCTGATTTAAAGATCGCTGAAAAGAATGATTCAGAAGTTCTTCTTGCACAGCAGCAGGCTGATAAAGATAGAGCGGCTCTTCAGGCAATCCTTGAGGCTGATAAGAACAGTTCTGAGACAAAGGATGCAGCTAAGGCTCAGTCAGAGAAATATTCAGTAAATGTTATCGCTGAAGTTCCAACAGAGGCTCCAACAGAAAGTGCTTCACAGTCAACAGAGACAACTTATTCAGCAAGTGCTGAACCAATCTATGTTTCAGTTGATGGGGTTTCATCAGGAACATATTTAGGACAGTTTGTTACAACAGCTTATTGCCCATGTGTAGTATGCTGCGGTAAGACAAATGGTATTACAGCCAGTGGTGCACATGCTCAGGCAAATCATACAATAGCTACTGATTCAAGATTTGATTTCGGTACACAGCTTGTTATTGATGGACAGGTTTATACAGTTGAAGATAGAGGTGGCGCTATTCAGGGTAACCGTATCGATATCTTCTTTAATACTCATCAGGAAGCTCTTAATTATGGAAGACGTACTGTTGATGTATATGCTTATTAATGAAATTTAACAATTTTTACTTGTTAATAGATAAATCTTATTTGATTTTAGAGAAAAAAGAAGAAGAGGCGTAGTTGCCTCTTTTCTTTTTATATAATTTGTGTTACTTTGGTGTAAGCATAAAAATTTTTTCTGCAGGGAAGAATTTATGCAAATATTTTTTCTAATAAACAAAAGGAGTGCATAAGATGGGATTTTTATACAGAAGTACAAGAGACCATAATGAGACAGCAACAGCTTCAGAGGCAATTCTTAAAGGACTTGCAAGCAATGGCGGACTTTTCGTTCCAGATGAGATACCAAGCCTTGATGTATCATTTGAAGAGCTTAGCAAGATGGATTATAGAGAAGTAGCATATCAGGTTATGAAACTTATGCTTACTGACTTCACAGAAGAAGAGCTTAGATACTGCATAAATAATGCATATGATTCAAAGTTCGACAGTGATCCTATCGCTCCATTAAAATATCACCATGATGCTTATTTCCTTGAGCTTTTCCATGGAAAGACAATAGCTTTTAAGGATATGGCACTTTCAATTCTCCCATATCTTCTTACAACAGCTGCAAAGAAGAACAATATTGAAAATGATATCGTTATCCTTACAGCTACATCAGGAGATACAGGTAAGGCTGCTCTTGCAGGTTTTGCAGATGTTCCAGGAACAAAGATTGCAGTATTCTATCCAAAGAATGGTGTAAGCCCTGTTCAGGAAAAGCAGATGGTAACTGAAAGAGGTAAGAATACATTTGTTGCAGGTATCACAGGTAACTTCGATGATGCTCAGACAGGTGTTAAGAAGATGTTTGCTGATAATGAGCTTAATGCTTACCTTAATTCTAAGGGATATCAGTTCTCATCAGCAAATTCGATCAATATTGGACGTCTTGTTCCTCAGATGGTTTATTATGTATTTGCTTATACAAGACTTATCGCTGAAGGAAAGATCAAGGCTGGAGATAAGATCAACGTTGTAGTTCCAACGGGTAATTTTGGTAATATCCTTGCATCATACTATGCATCACTTATGGGTATGCCAGTTAACAAATTTATCTGTGCTTCAAATGATAATAAGGTTCTCTATGATTTCTTCACAACAGGAACTTATGACAGAAACAGAGAATTTATCCTTACAACATCCCCTTCTATGGATATCCTTATCTCAAGTAACCTTGAGAGGCTTATTTATCATATCGCTGGTGATTCTTCAGAAAAGAATGCTGAGCTTATGAAGGAGCTTTCAACTGAAGGTAAATATACAATTACTGAAGATATGAAGGAAAAGCTTGATAGATTCTATGGCAACTTCTCAACAACAGAAGATGTTGCTTCGGAGATCAAGACTATCTATGATGAAGATGGTTATATCATTGATACACATACAGCAGTAGCTGCAAATGTATATGATAAATATAAGAAGGAAACAGGAGATACAACTCCTACAGTTATCGCTTCAACAGCATCGCCTTATAAGTTTGCAAGAAGCGTTATGACAGCTATCGATCCAGCATACGATACTAAGTCAGACTTCGAACTTATCGATGAATTAGAGAAGCTTTCAAAGGTAAAGGTTCCACAGGCTATCGAAGATATCAGATCAGCTGAGGTTCTTCATAAGACAGTATGTGAGAAGGAAGAAATGGAAAAAGTTGTGAAATCTTTCCTTAATATCTAAATTTCTCTTTACTATAGGAATATGTTAGATTATAATTCTTGGTTGTTAAGATTAAGAAATATAACTACATAGGCAGTTCGTTTGTACCATCCTGCCTTATCAAAACCAGGACTAAGCTTATTTAATATGGATTTTTCAACCTGGTCAGAGATTTTTTGACCAGGTTTTTATATTTAATAATAATATCAGAAGGTGATAAAAGCACCTGAATCAAATAATATTTAAAGAGAGAATAAGATATGTATATTTTAAAAACAAAAGCAGCATTTGACAGTGCTCATTTCCTTAAGGATTATGAAGGGAAATGTGCCAACATCCATGGACATAGATGGAATGTGGTAGTTAAGATCAAGTCTGAAACAGTTGAAAAAGAAGGACCATTCAGAGGCATGGTTGTTGATTTCGGAAAGCTTAAGGCAGATCTTAAAAATGAAGCTGACAGACTGGATCATAGTCTTATAGTTGAAAAGAACACATTAAGCGAAAAACTTTACAGTGCACTTAAAGAAGAGAATTTTAAGATCGTTGAATTTGAAGGAAGACCTACAGCTGAGAATTTCTCAAGATACTTCTATTATTATATGAAGGATCTTGGTTATGATGTTTATGAAACAGAAGTTTATGAAACTCCTGATAACGCAGCAATTTATTGTGAGTAATCTCTTGTTTTGAGGAAAGATAAATGAGTAAATTCAATGTGGCAGAGAGATTTGTTTCTATTAATGGAGAAGCAAGAAGAGCTGGAGAATTGGCAGTATTTATAAGATTTGCAGGCTGCAATCTTAGATGCAATTATTGTGATACAAAATGGGCACTTGAAAAAAATGCCCCGGCAGAGATAATGTCTGAAGAAGAGATATATGCATATATTAAAGAGACAGGAGTAAAAAATGTTACTCTCACAGGGGGGGAACCTTTGTGGCAGGAGAATATAGACAGACTCCTTAAGCTTCTTGGAAAAGATAAAGAACTTCGTGTAGAGATAGAGACAGATGGAGCTATCGACATAGAACCATTTTTAAATATAGAAGGAAATATAAGTTTTACTCTTGATTATAAATGTCCTGGCAGCGGTATGGAAAAGGCCATGATACTTTCTAATTATGAAAAGGTTAGAAAAGAAGATACGGTAAAATTTGTAGTGAGTGATAGAGCAGACCTGGATAAGATGAAAGAGATGGTTGAAAGATACAGTCTTTTAGATAAATGCAAAGTTTATGTAAGTGCGGTATTTAACAGGATTGACCCGGTGGATATCGTGGATTACATGATAGATAACAGATTGAATGATGTAAGGTTACAGCTTCAGATCCATAAATTCATATGGGATCCGGATAAAAAAGGAGTATAAAATGGCAGTTGATAAGGAAAAAGTAAAAGAACATATAAGAGGACTGCTTCTTGCGATAGGAGAAGATCCTGAAAGAGAAGGATTAAAGGAAACGCCTGACAGAGTAGCAAGAATGTATGAGGAAGTATTTGAAGGCATAGGCTACACAAATGATGAGATAGCTGAAATGTTTTCAAAGACATTTGAAGCTCCTGGTGAAAAAGAGGGGGATATTGTCCTTGTAAAGGATATAAGTGCCTTCAGTTATTGCGAACATCATATTGCTCTTATGTATGATATGAAGATTTCTGTTGCATATATTCCTCATGAAAGAGTGATAGGACTTAGTAAGATTGCCCGTATCGCTGAAATGGTATGTAAGAGACTTCAGCTTCAGGAAAGAATTGGAACAGATATAGCTGAAGTTATGGAAAAAGCTACAGGATCAAAGGATGTAGCAGTTATTATCACAGGAAAACATAGCTGCATGACAGCTCGTGGCATTAAAAATGTCCCTTCTAGCACGGTTACAACTACATTCCGTGGAGCATTTAAGGATGATGAATCTTTAAAGAGAAGGGTTATTGACATGTTAAGTATCGGATAATAAGATGAAGGTGATGATGTTGACGGGAAGCAGTGATTTATGTCCCGGAGACGGAATAAGGAATGAATATTAAGAGGGAAGATTATAGTGAGTCACAAGAAACTGTTATTTGTAGTTAATCCTAAAGCGGGAAAGACTACAATAAAGAATGATCTTTTTAGTATAATAGAAGAATTTTCAAATGCCGGTTACAGAGTAGAAGTATATCCTACCAAGGGACCGGGAGATGCGAAAGAACATATAGCTAAAGTTGGAAAGAAATACGACCTTATTGTTTGTGCAGGTGGAGATGGAACCTTAGATAATTCTGTTGCAGGTATTATGGAATTAGATAAGAAAACAGCTGCAAGAAAGAACGGACTTGGTTACATTCCTTGCGGATCCACAAATGATTTTGCCAGATCATTAAAGATCTCAAGACAGCCACTTCAGGCGGCAAAGCAGGTTGTAGCTGGAGATGCGTGTCCTATTGATGTGGGAATGCTTGATGATCAGTTCTTTATTTATGTGGCGGCTTTTGGAGCATTTACAGATGTTTCTTACAGCACACCTCAGAATCTGAAAAATTCTCTGGGCCATGTGGCTTATGTTATAGAAGCAATAAAGAATCTTGCAAATCTTAAAACCTATCATCTGACAGCGAATTTTGATGGACGTCAGTTTACAGGTGAATTTATTTATGGACAGATAACCAATTCTCTTTCTGTAGGAGGATTTAAGACTATCGGTGTCCAGCATATGTCATTTTCAGATGGGGTTTTTGAATGCGTACTTATAAAGAAGCCTGATACTCCGGCTCAGTTGCAGAAGATCGTTAATGCTCTTCTTACAGATAAGTTTGATGATTCAAATATCATTTATGAGAAAGCTGCAAATGTTACTATTACATGTGACGACCCTATCAAGTGGACTTTAGATGGCGAATATGGTGGAGAGTTCAAGGTTTCAAAAATTAAGAACCTTGAGAAGGCCGTTTCTATCATTTTGGATGATAAGACAAATTACATCGTTGATGATGATGTGGTGCTTGAAAAGATCGACAAGAAAGTAGTTGAGGGAATCAGAAGAAATAATACCGAGGTTCTTACTTCAGAAATGAAAGAAGAAAGATAGGCGTTCTATCAAAAATAAATATGTATATTTACAAGGCATCATTTCATAGTTGAAATAGGTGCCTTTTTATTTTATAATTTGGAATGTGTGTGCTTTGGCACATGCATAACTATTGTTGGTCATTTTTTGTGACCTTTATTAAGATTAAAAGGAGAGTCTTAAGCTATGAGTAATGACAAGTATGTAAGTCCACTTTCAGAGCGATATGCCAGCAAGGAAATGCAGTATATCTTCTCACCTGATATGAAGTTTTCAACATGGAGACGCCTTTGGATAGCTCTTGCTGAAACAGAAAAGGAGCTTGATCTTAAGGGTGAAGATGGTATGCCTCGTATCACTGATGAAATGATTGAGGAGATGAAGTCTCACATAAGTGATATCAATTACGAAGTAGCTAAAGAACGTGAAAAATTAGTACGTCATGATGTTATGTCTCATGTATATGCTTACGGACAGCAGTGTCCAAAGGCAGCAGGTATTGTTCACCTTGGAGCAACAAGCTGCTATGTAGGCGATAACACAGATATCATCATTATGAAGGAAGCTCTTTTACTTGTTCGTAAGAAACTCCTTAATGTTATAAATGAGCTTTCTAAATTTGCACTTGCAAATAAGGATCTTCCTACACTTGCATTTACACATTTCCAGCCAGCTCAGCCAACAACTGTTGGTAAGCGTGCTACACTCTGGCTCCATGATCTTTACATGGATTTAGAGGATGTTAATTATATGATCTCACAGTTAAAGCTTCTTGGCTGCAAGGGTACAACTGGTACACAGGCATCATTCCTTGAGCTTTTCAACGGCGATCATGATAAGGTAAAGCAGATTGATAAGAAGATTGCTGAAAAGATGGGATTCTCAGATTGCTATCCTGTTTCAGGTCAGACATATACAAGAAAAGTTGATACCAGAGTATTAAATGTACTTTCAAGTATCGCTCAGTCAGCACATAAATTCTCAAATGATATCAGACTCCTTCAGCATCTTAAGGAAGTTGAAGAGCCATTTGAAAAGAACCAGATTGGTTCATCAGCTATGGCTTATAAGAGAAATCCTATGAGATGTGAGCGTATGGCTTCACTTGCTGACTATGTTATGTGCGATGCTCTTAATCCAGCGCTTGTTGCTTCGACTCAGTGGTTTGAGAGAACACTTGATGATTCAGCAAATAAGAGACTTTCAGTTCCAGAAGGATTCCTTGCTATTGATGGTATACTTGATCTCTACCTTAATGTAGTAGATGGACTTGTAGTTTATGACAAGGTTATTTATAAGAGGTTTATGGAAGAGATTCCATTTATGGCTACAGAAAATATTATGATGGATGCTGTTAAGGCTGGCGGAAATCGTCAGGAGCTTCACGAGAAGATCAGACAGTATTCTATGGAAGCAGGCGCTGTAGTTAAAAAAGAAGGTAAGCCAAATGACTTACTTGAGAGAATTGCTGCTGATCCAGCATTCCACAGAACTTTAGATGAGTTGAAGGGCTTAATGGAGCCTCGCCTCTATGTAGGACGTGCTCCAGAGCAGACAGAGGAATTTGTAAATGAATTCATTATGCCTATGCTTAAAGAACATGAGGATGAACTTGGACTTACAGCTACAATTAATGTATAATCTAAAATATATTTAAATTTTTATCGCATAAGAAAGGCGGTTAGCTATGGTAACAGCAGTTGTTGGTGCAAACTGGGGAGATGAAGGAAAGGGTAAGATTACAGACACTCTTGCAAATGAGGCGGATGTAGTTGTACGTTTCCAGGGTGGTGCTAATGCAGGCCACACAATCGTAAATGAATATGGAAAGTTTGCTCTTCACACAGTTCCTTCAGGAGCATTTCATAAAAATGTAATGAATATCATGGGTGCAGGGGTTGCATTTGATATTGAAAAGTTTATGAACGAAATAGATGGAATTACAGAAAAGGGTGTTCCAATGCCAAACATCCTTATTTCAGACAGAGCACAGGTTATGATGCCTTACCACGTATTATTTGATACACTTGAAGAAGCACGTCTTGCAGGTAAGTCATTTGGATCTACAAAGTCTGGTATTGCTCCATTTTATTCAGATAAGTATTCAAAGATCGGTTGGCAGCTTCATGAGTTTTATCAGGATGATGAAATCCTTATGGAGAAGATCAATCGTGTAGCAGATATTAAGGATGCACTTCTTGTAAATCTTTATCATACAGATAAGATAGATAGAGAAGGACTTCTTGACTGGATCAAGACTCAGCGTGAAAGAGTTAAGCCTTATATTGGTGATGTATCACTTTACATCAACAATGCAATTAAGGAAGGAAAGAACATCCTTCTTGAAGGCCAGCTTGGAACAATGAAGGATCCTGATAATGGAATCTATCCAATGGTTACTTCATCTTCACCTCTTGCTGGATTTGCTTCAGTATCATGCGGATTCGCTCCATATGAGATCAAGAAGGTAGTTGTAGTTTCTAAGGCTTATTCATCAGCAGTAGGTGCTGGAGAATTCGTATCAGAAATCTTCGGTGAGGAAGCAGTTCTTCTTAGGAATCACGGTGGTGATGGCGGAGAATATGGTGCTACAACAGGACGTCCAAGACGTGTAGGCTGGTATGACTGCGTTGCATCTAAGTTTGGATGCCGTGTTCAGGGTGCTACAGATGTTGCCTTCACAGTAGTTGATGACTTGGGATATCTTGATGAGATCCCTGTATGTATCGGTTACGAATATAAGGGCGAGATCTTAAAGGAATTCCCTGTAACATCAATTTTAAAAGATTGCAAACCTGTTTATAAGGTATTCCCAGGTTGGAAGTGTGATATCCGTGGTATCAAGAACTACGATGAGCTTCCAGAGAAGTGCCGTGACTATATTGAATTCATCGAGAAAGAGATTGGTTTCCCAATCACAATCGTTTCAAACGGCCCAGCCAGAGATGATATCATTTACAGAAATAAATAATAGTTTTAAAATAGTAGAGGACGCTTTCTTAGCGCCCTCTATCTTTTTATAATAAAAAACGAAAAAATAGGAGCGGGTATATATAAACTATTCTAAAAGGAAAGGTGGCAAACATGGCGAAAGAAACTAGAAAAGAATTGCGAAATGAGGTGCTGTATTCCATTTTCGTAAGGAACTACAGCGAAGAGGGAACATTTGAAGGGGTAAGACGAGATTTAAAGAGGATAAAGGATCTTGGAGTAGATATAATCTGGCTCATGCCTATTCATCCAACTGGGGAAAAGAATAGAAAAGGCAGCCTTGGATCTCCTTATGCCATAAAGGATTACAGAGCAATCAATCCGGAATTTGGGACATTGGAGGATTTTAAGAGGCTTGTGGAGGATATCCATTCTCTTGGCATGAAATGTATCATCGACGTGGTCTATAACCACACATCTCCAGATTCAGTCCTTTCAGTTGAACATCCGGAATGGTTCTATCATAAGAAAAATGGCTCATTTGGAAACAGAGTAGGCGACTGGTGGGACGTTATAGATCTTGATTACGAAAATGAGGCTCTCTGGGATTATCAGATAGATACTCTTAAATACTGGGCTGGCATTGTGGACGGATTTAGATGTGACGTGGCATCTCTTGTACCTATTGATTTCTGGAAAAGGGCAAGAAAAGAAGTGGCAGAGGTTAGAAAAGATGCAATCTGGCTTGCTGAATCAGTTGAAATGGGTTTCATTACTTATTTAAGAAGCATTAATATTGATAGTTCATCAGACTCACAGATATTCCAGGCATTCGATATGAGTTATGACTATGACATTTTCGAATATGAAGAAGGCTATCTTACAGGAAAGAACAGCCTGAAGGATTATCTTAAAATGGTAAACCTACAGGAAGGAATCTACCCGGACAATTATAATAAGCTTAGATTTATAGAGAATCATGACAGGGCAAGGGCACATTTCCTGATAAGGGATGAAAAGGCGCTGGATAACTGGACTGCTTTTATATACTTCCAGAAGGGCACTACAATGCTCTATGCGGGCCAGGAAAAGGCAATAGCTCATACACCTACACTGTTTGACAAAGATCCTCTTAAATGGACTGGAAATGGTGCAAATGGAGCTGATCTTGACCTTACTCCATTAATGCAAAAGCTCTATCAGATAAAGAAGGACGAATTATTTACAGACAGCAATTATAAGGTTTGTGAGGTGGCAGAAGATACAGTCCTTGCGGTTCATGAAGAAAGAAAGGTTTATCCAGAATATGATGAGCCATTAAAAAAGATGGTGGGTATCTTTAGTTTAAAGGGTAAAGAAAATGGATTCCATGTAGATGGAAATGTGATCCCGGATGGAATATATAAGAATCTTCTTGATGGAAGTGATTTTGAAGTGTTCCAGGGTAAGGCGGCTGTAACAGGTAGCCCTGTGATATTTAAGATTGGATAAATATTAAAATGAATCCAGAAAACAAATCGGCTTAAAATAAGCTGTATTTAGGAAACTAAGAAAAAAATGTAGTTTTTTTATGGAAGAGCACCGCGTAAAAAGTAAGGTTATATGCGGTGCTTTTCCTTTGAAATAAAAAGAATAAAAAAACTTTTGAAAAAAATAAAAAAAGTGGTTGACGGATCCTGTTCATGGTGGTATTATAAACAAGCTGTCAGCGATGAGGGCAAACAACAAAAGCCTTCAAAGCCCAGTGAAATCAACGATCTTTAACAATTTAATAACATGACAACCCCGAAAATTCTTTTAAACAAAGTTTTTTCGGATTTAGAACAAATCCAAACACAGTAAGTTTGAATGGCAAGAATTAA
>JAFOIV010000053.1 GCA_017420535.1 Eubacterium sp.
CCCCAGCAGACGAACAGTACATTTATCATTATTTTTTTCCTCAATTTTTAATTCTTTATTTCGGATTTCCATACATCCACAAGTCTTTCCAAACTCCACACTGCATTTGCCGGACTTGTGGATGGAAGCACCACTGCTTTTATCCCCGTCACCGGTTCAATATACTTGATATACAGTCGTTCAGCTGTTTTCCCATTTACGATTATCTTCTGAATTTTTGAATTTTTTATGATTTCACTTAAATCATTAGCTTTTGCATTTTTAATGCTTGCATCAGAAGAACCCGATATTTCACATTCAGCAATCACATCCCAAAGCGCAAGATTATTATCGAGAATCAATTTCTTCTTTTCTTCAATTGAAGTCGGATTCTCCTGATCAAAAATACTTGCGATTGCCTTCCAGAATCTGTTTTGCGGATGGCCATAGAAAAACTTCATTTCTCTGGATTTAACAGATGGAAAACTCCCTAGTATCAACACCTTGGAATCCTTATCATAAAGTGGGGGAAACGGATGTTGCTGGACACTCTGCTTATCCGTCTGTCCCATTATTTTCATTTTTGTTTGCGTGTTATATTGGTTGATATTGACTTTCTTTTTTATCTTTCTCATTCCATCAAACACCACATGTTCAACCTTTTTCTTACCCATCAGCCACAGTATTCTTCCCTGAACAAGAAGAGCCTCCAATACATAATATTTTTTACTCAATACAATCTCATAATACAAGTAATCACCAGTTTCTTTCCAGTTGCCATCCCAAATCCTTTTGTTTCGATCATCATATGAATAGGCATCGCACAATATGTTATACAGGGGTCCCCTTGGGAAATCCGTAACCTTCTTAAACTCCAGCATATGCATCTATTTATCCACCTTCAGTATGATATATTGGCAATAATATACATCTTAGTTAAATATATCCGTTCCTTTATATGGTTAGAAAATTCATAACCAACGCAACCATTATGTCTTTTTCTTCCGGTCTTGATTCTGCAATCATTAATGTTATAGCTACTAGAGCACCATCACTGATTACTTTTTTACCATCCCTGATAAGTGCATTGTTTTTTCCGAGGAATTCAAGAAATAGAGAAGCCGCTATTCGCTTACATCCATCTGCATATGGATGATCCTTTATCATGAAATAAAGAAGATTTGCAGCTTTCTCCTCTAACGTAGGATAAGCATCCTCTCCAAATGCACTCTGATAAACTGCACCAATGATGCCTTCAACTTTACCTTTTTCTTTCTCCAAGCCAAAAACATCAGTATGGAAAGAATCTCTCATAGCATCAACCATCCGGCAGCACTCTTCATATGTAATTCTGTAAATTGGTTCTGAACCATCCGGTTTTGGAACCACTTGATGATCATATTGATCGAGTAATAATAGCGCATCTGTATACTGATTAACAGCTTGTAAGATATCAGACTCTTCAACATCCAAAGCATCTGCAAGCATTTTAGTTTGAATATCAACTGTTCTCTCAAGAGCCTTCAGTCGTTTTTCGTTTATTGCATATCCCTCAATAATATACTGTTTCAATACGCTATTAGCCCACTGTCTAAATTCTGTTCCACGTTTAGATTTCACTCTATATCCAACAGAAATAATTACATCAAGGGTATAAAATGGAACTTTTTGCTTTACACCATCAACACGCATTTTTTGCGTGTTGTTCTCTTTGGACAATTCTCCATCAGAAAAAACATTATTGATATGTTTACGAATAGTCTTTTCATCTCTATCAAATAATAACGCCATTTGATTAGCACTTAACCAAACCGTTTCTTTCTCAAAAGATACTGGAATGGATATTTCTTTGTCTCGGGTTTCAAACAGTATTATTTCACTTTTCATCAGCTATTTCCCTCATATTTTACATTAGTTAACCATTCAGCAGCATCAACAATCCGTATACCTTCGTGATTATATTCCGGTTGGTATGTTCTAGCAATCAACATCTTTGGATATGCATCTCCTATTTTCAATAAAGGAGCTACTTCTCTCTCAAAAGTCTTTTGTTCACTTATATCATATGATACCTGGATATATATTCTATCGCCTTGACTCATGGCAACAAAGTCTATTTCTTTATCTCCTGCTACTCCTACATATATTTCATATCCACGTCTTATCAACTCCACTGCAACTATATTTTCAAGCACATGACCATAATCCATGTTTTTTGTTCCAAGTCGTGCATACTTAAAACTATGATCCGACAGATAGTATTTATCTTCGAATCTTAGATATTTTTTTCCTTTAATATCATATCTACGAACACGATAAAACGCATATGCTTTACATAGATAATCAATATACTTACCAACCGTTTTATGATCAGCCTTTGTCTTATTACTCGCCAAAGAATCTGATATTGAACGGACTGAAATCAAATTTCCAATATTATCCATCATAAAATCAAGAAGGACATGAAGCAAATGTTCATTTCGAATACTATACTTCTTTATAATATCTCTAACAACCAAAGCATTTAACACTTCGTCATTAATATATCGATATTTCTGATTACTATTCTTATACAAATATGATCCGGCCATTCCACCTTCAGTAATATATTTTGTCAAACTGTCATTCACTTTTTCCGATGGGAAATAGGTCAGATATTCCTCAAATGAAAATGGCATTATATGAATCTCATATGTTCGTCCTACAAATAATGTAGCCAAATCGCTACTTTGCAAAAATGCGTTTGAACCGGTAACATATATATCATATTTTTCTTTCGAGTGAAGACTATTTATAGCCTTTTCAAAGTGCTCACACATCTGTATTTCATCAATCAACACATAATTATTTTCACCGGTAATATATTGTGATTCAATGTAGTCTTCTAACGCATGATACTCAAGTAGATTTTCAAACTCAGTAATATTGTAATTTACATGTATTACATTTCCTGATGGATCAGATTCCTTAATCAACTCAGTCAAAGCATCCATGATTTTGGACTTGCCACATCTACGTATTCCGGTTATCACTTTAATATCAGGAATACCAATTAATTCAGCAATCTCATTTAGATATTTGACTCTTTTTATTAGTTTCATTCCATCACCTCCACGATTATAATACATTCTCTATTCCCCAAATTCAACATTTTTTTATTTTTGGGGAATAAGGTATCTTTCCCTAACCGTCATCAAAATATCCTATACTGCCCCAGCAACAAAAAAGCACATTTATCATTAATATTTCCGCATTTCTTAAATAAATTCTCTATACAATAAATATCAAAGGGATAATATAACTACCCACTTCCCGGTTTTATTTCCGCCCTGACGCTCAATAACCTTCTTTTCTTTTAATGAAGTAAGTATTTTTCTTATATACCTTTTTGCTACTTTATTTGCTACTCTTTTTGCTACTCTTTTTGCTACTCCTTTCGCTACTCCTTTCGCTACTCCATTTGTCATACATATATGATTTAATATCATGTTCCATTTTTTCAAGTTTTATTTTTTTGTATATCCTGAATTCAAGATTTTTTGCTTGAAATCTTTGGTTTCGTTCTCAATCCAAACTTTTTTCTTTGGTTTGGTACCATTTTTTATCTCGTAATATTCATCATTTACAGGAATAACCACTGATGTAACATTATCATTTACGTCGAAAGTCTTATAAAAAAGATCCGGAGAACCATTTTCCCTCATTGACCTTTTGGCTTCCCCGATGCCCGTTCCAATTGATTCTATGATGCCTAATGCTTTAAACATATCTCTAATTTCAGGATTTTCCGTGTCGCGTTCATTAAAGAATGTTCTCTCATTCAAATCACTTATACGAATAGGCGGCAGAGGCTTGTTATAATTCACAATGCTATGGTAAAAGCTTTTATCTTCTCAATATTCTCATAGGTTTTCTTACTCTCATCGATACAGATATGCTGCGTTTCTTTCTGGAGCCGCAGAAAAACCGCTATTCCGATGAATTTGTTCATCTGTACATCCCTGAAACATCGCCCATATAGAAACTTTTTGGACTAATGGCACATGAATATGCTGGAAAAGCTTCTTTTGGAACACACAGATCTTTCCATAGAAAAAATTGCTGCCTTGCTGGGTTACAGCAATAACAGCAATTTCTATAAAGCGTTTAGGGAATACTACGGAACATCACCAAGGCAGCTTTGATTTATTATGGTCAATAAAATTCCGATTTGTCTTAGCACATAAAATTCAAAGTAAGTTAAATATCCATGCTATCCTGATTAAGCAAGAAATCATATACATTCATCATCAGCACACCTTCGTCATTGTAGAGAGGCGCAACAGCATCCTTGGTGATGATGATTTTCTTAAATCCGTCTCCCGTATTAATCAAAGACCTTTGTTCCTGCTTCAACTTTTCCACATCAGGAATCGCATATGCAGCTTGAATATAGTATCTTTTCGAGCCCTTATTGCATACAAAATCTACCTCCAGCTGTTTCCTTATTTTTTTTCCTGACTTATCAACCTCATTCATAACAACTACGCCAACATCCACATTGAAGCCACGTACTTTAAGCTCGTTGAAAATGATGTTTTCCATGACGTATGTTTCTTCCACTTGTCTAAAATTGAGACGGGCATTTCTAAGACCAAGATCGGTAAAATAATACTTAGAGGGAGTACTGATATACTTTTTCCCCTTTATGTCGTATCGAATTGCACTATCTATAAGAAAAGAGTCCTTTAGGTAGTCAATATATTTTATTATAGTGTCTTTACTTATTGTCTTATTTTTTATGCTCTTAAATGTTGCCGAAAGCTTACTGGGATTAGTAAGCGAACCTATCGCTGAAGATAAGATGTTAATAAGTTCTTCCAATTCAGCTTTATTTCTGATATTGTTCCTTCCTGTAATATCTGAAATATATGTTTCTTCAAAAAGCGATTTCAAAAAATCTGATTTCTGATCTGCTGTCTCAAAGCCCAGAACAAGAGGGATTCCTCCAAAGAGCACATAATCTCTCCAGCCCTCGCTTCTTTCTCCCTTATACACGCTCATGAACTCAGAAAATGTTAACGGATACATATGAACTTCATCACCACGTCCGCGAAATTCTGTAATAATGTCCTTTGAAAGGAACTTAGCATTACTGCCTGTCACGTACACATCCACGTTTTTCTTTCTTCCAAGGCTGTTCAGAACAGACTCAAAATCTTCCAGCAGCTGAACCTCATCAAGAAGTATATAGTACATATCATCGTCATCCATACGCTCCATCAAGTATGGGAATAACACTTCCGGGTCGCGATATTTTTTGTTTTCGAAAGAGTCAAATGCAATCTCTATAATATGACCTTTGCCAATACCTTCTTCAACTAGATGCTCTTTAAACAGATTAAACAGAAGATAGGATTTCCCACATCTTCTCATGCCTGTAACGACTTTAATCACTCATGCATGGTATACTCAGTATCCTCCGCAATCATCTCAAGCATAATGCGCGCAAATTTCTCATCAAACTGGGTACCCATTCCGTTTTCTATCTCTCTCTTCACGTGATCCTGCGGGATGATGTCACGGTAACTCCTGTGGCTGGTCATAGCGTCATAAGCGTCCGCAACGGCTATAATCCTTGCTTCTTCAGGAATATCTTCTCCTTTCAAACCATCGGGATACCCTCTTCCATCGTACCTTTCATGATGCCATCTCGCCCCGTTAACCAGTTTAGGCATTTCGGTTATGGTTGCCAATATCTCTGCTCCCTTCACGGGATGTTTTTTTATCTCCATATATTCCTCATCGGTAAGCTTTCCCGGTTTATTAATAATTGTATCAGGAACACCGATCTTTCCAACATCATGCAAAAGTCCTATCATATAGAGTTCTTCCAATCTTTCTTCGTCATACCCATATCTTCTGGCGATTTCCCTGGAATACGCTGCTACCCTTTCAGAATGTCCGTTCGTATATGCATCTTTGGCATCTATCGTTTTTGCAAGAGTATGTACCACATGTAAGGAAAGACTTTTCAGCTCAGCTGTTTTTTTGGTTACCTCCCTATGGAGATTTTTCTGCAGCTTAGTAAAATCAATAAGGTTTCTTACCCTTATCTTTAAGGCTTCTGAAGAGAACGGTTTTCGAATAAAATCCATTGCCCCCAAAGAAAGCGCCTTTGTCTCAGAATCAGAGTCTTCATTAGCTGTAAGGAAAATGACAGGTACGGCCTCACGGGAATTTTTGCTCTCCCACTCTCTTAATGCACGAATTGTCTCAAATCCATCCATTTCCGGCATTTTGATATCAAGTAAAATAATATCTATCGGATTCATCGTAATGTAATCCATCAAAAGTCTGCCGTTCTTAAGGCATGTAACCTTAAGACCCGCTTCCGAAAGTATCATATTAGCCTGTTTAAGTATCGTAGTATCGTCATCGACAACAACAACTCTCTCATCCATAAATACTCCCTCTCTTTCACTCTTCTCGATTGATCACCCCAGGTATTTTATCATAATCAAAATCGTCCACAGCTTTCAGGATAGCTTCAACCCGCTCCGTTTCTTCTTTAGGAATCTGATATTTTTCCAATGTTTGTGCAACACAAACCACGCTGTCAAAATCAAAGTTAGCACAATACTCCAAAAGCTTCCTGTATGTTTCATTTAATTCCTCGTTGGAGATGACAGGGCGCTCATCGTCCCCTTCAGTCTTCTCCTGATTGTTTAACGGCTCCAGTTCTTTTGCCAGTTTTCTGTATTGCGAAATCAACTCAGGCAATTCTTCTTCAAGTATTATAATGTCATCTGAATCCCCTGCTTTTTCCAATTTTGCGGCAAAATCTCCAAGTTCTAGTGCTCCTATAATCCTTGATGTACTCTTAAGTGCATGCACCTTTATCGTAGTATTCTTTATATCTTTTGCCGTCCAGAATGCTTCGATCTCATCTGCATTTTTCTCTGCTGTATCAAGGAACTTTTTCAATGTTATCAAATAAGCTTTATCACTTCCGCAGTGTTTAATTCCTGTTTTCACATCTATTGCTTTTATATTCCTGATAAAGTCGGGAAGCATGCCATCGATACCACATGTGTTACCGGTATTTCCAACCTTAGCAAAAATATCGACATTATTGGTCTCCAATTTCTCATCCGATGCCGGTATAATTTTTTCCTTCGGTAAATACAGTAAAAGCATACCTTCCAACCTGTCGGGATCGATCGGCTTAGTCATATAGTCATCAAATCCTGCTTCGATGTACATTTCGCTCATGCCGGATATTGCATTTGCAGTAAGACATATAATCGGTGTCTCATAATTCGGGGTATCTTTCAACCCCCTCATTTCTCCAAGAACCTCAATACCGTCCTTTTCCGGCATCATATGATCCAAAAAAATCACATCATACTGTTTTTTCTTAAACAGCCCGATTGCTTCATCTCCATTTTCCGCAGTATCAATCTGAATCTTCGTACTACTTAACAGTCCTAAGAAAACTGTAAGGTTTACTGGAGCATCATCTACAACAAGCACCTTTGCTGTCGGTGCAGTGAACTTCTCGCGATAGCCTTTTCGTTCTTTTAACGTCTGTCTGAACGCATCCTCGTAATCACCGATTGGATTCCATTTAACCACTTTCTGCTCCAGATTAAAGTAAAATACCGAGCCCTCTCCGTAGACACTCTCTACCTGAAGGTGACTTCCCATCTTTACAAGAAAGCTCTGTGCAATGGTCATACCAAGACCCGTGCCTTCAATATTGCGATTTTTTTTCTCTTCAACACGCTCAAAGGCTTTGAACATCCGGCTTATATCTTCAGGCTTAATTCCTATTCCAGTATCGGCAACGCTAACCTTCAAAATAACAGCATCCTGCTTGTCCGGTATCTTTTCATATCCAACAGAGAAAGTAACCGACCCCTCTTTTGTGTATTTCACGGCATTTGATAAAATATTAGTAATGACCTGCTTTATTCGGATTTCATCACCGTTAAGGATTGAAGGTATTCCACTGTCAATGTCCAATTTGAAAGTCAGCCCTTTGTCTTCTGTTTTCTTCTGCACCATGTTCACAAGGTCGTTTAACATGGATACAAATCTGTAATCCCCATTGATAATATCCATTTTTCCGGCTTCAATTTTTGAAAAATCCAGAATGTCGTTAATTATTCCCAAAAGGGTATTTCCCGCCGTTCTGATATTCTCGGAATAGCCGAGTATTTTCTCATCATCACTCTCTCTTAACACCATTTCGTTAAGTCCTAAGATAGCATTCATAGGAGTACGTATGTCATGGGACATGGTAGAAAGAAAGTAAGACTTGGCTTCATTTGCCTGATTTGCCTGTACTGCCGCTTCCGACAGTTTGCGATTGTAGAACATCAATGTGATAAAATTATATATAAGCAATAAAACGAGCGCGACTGAAACATTTCCCAGCAAAAACCAGTCAACAACGTGGCTTTCCATAAGTTCATCCTTTGGAATATATGCGATCAGATACCATACTTTCAAAGATTCAAACGGCGTATAGGATATCACGCACTCCTCACCTTTTGAATTGTAGATGGTCATCGAACCCACTCCCCCTATAATCTCGCTCTTAATGCGTTCGTATTCCTCGATAGAAACATCATTATAGGATCTGAAATATTGAAAGAAATTACTGTTTTTTAGGGATTTTCCACGTACAATATAGTCGCCGTCCTGATCAATAATACTTATTTCAACGTTCTCATACTCACCCTTTAAAAATACAAGTTTTTGCTTAAGACGACTGATTGGAACCACCCTCATCAAAAGGCCTGTCCTCATTTTTCCAGTATCCTCATCAAGCACCTGCACATAATTCATAAATGCAATCGATTGTATTCCGTTCATGGGATTCGTATAAGCCCTGGTTATATTGACCACTCCGTCAACATTGCTTACACTTTCAAGATTTCCAAAGATAGGTACATTTTTATAGGAAACTGAATAATCGCCGGTATCACCCGTTTTTTCTGTCGTAGAGATACCGGATAGTTCAGGATCATCCATAAAAATTAGATGGCCTGATATCTCAGGAGATATCTTTGCCTTTCGTATATAAGACATAGCCTCTTTTGCTGTCATCGGCGTCCCAGCTTCCGCAGACCGATTGATATAGTTCGACCATATATCGCACAAATGTTGTTCATCCTCAAGGTAGTTTGCAATAATCTGATCTACTGTGAGCGTCATTTTCTCATACGCTTCTATAACATTCTGCCTGCTTTCTTCTTCCATGAAGTTAGCGTAGCTGACGATAAAATACAATACAAGTCCGATGATAACAAGATTGGGAATGATTACCAGAGCTTTCTTCATGCGCCCCCCTCCGTTTTCTATTCAAAGGTTCCATACTTTTTGATAGCATCTTCAATAGTAATATCGCCTCTTCCAACCTGATATGACGCTTCTTTTATCTGCACTGTAAGCGAGTCCGTAATACCAAGCAATTCCGGAGATAAGGTACGGTCTGAAGGTACCTGTGCAAACGGTGCATAAACCGAATCCAAAGACATATCCGTAGTAGGTGTTACAAGCCGCTTTATCGAAGCCATCTCATTCAGTTCAGACTCCGTAATCAAAAAACGCATAAATTCATTTGTCATATCAAGATTATCGCAGTCCTTGTTAACAGAAAATTCTACTGACGGACTGTCTATAAAGTATCCGCCATCCTCTGTCAGAGGAATCGGTGAAAACGTGTAATTAAAAGGTGCCGCAGTAAATGCCTCCGACTGACTTTCTCTTTTTTTAGTTCCTGACACAGTATCTCCTGCACAAATCATCATCGGCACATCACCTTCAAAAAAGCGCAAAATCACCTGCGTATAGTTATCCTCAATCTTACTACATTCATTCAAATCGACACAGCCGTTTTGGATTAACTGATCTACAGCTTCCAACGCCGGGCGCATGTATTCTCCTGCTGCAGGATTTAAATCATTTGCCATCTTAAGTGCTTCCGGATTATCGGATAGCGTGGCTACAAACATCGGATAAGCAACCGTATACATAAAGCAGCTAGAAGACCCCTGACTGTACCCCATCATAGGGCTTTCGTATCCCTTTTTCTTAAATTCTTCACACACTTTCAACAACTCTGTCCAGGTGGTAGGAACTTTCAGACCTTCCTTTTCAAACAAATCGTTGTTAACAAGCATGCCGTAACTTCTCGAAAAAATCGGTACCATCATCACATGCCCTTCTTCATCACTATTGATCAAACCTGAACGGATACATCCCAAATTAAATTTCAGCGAATCATCCGAAAGATCTTCCGCATGTGCAAACACCGAATCATACTTCTCATTACCAGCCATCGATGCATAGGAGAAGAAAATATTTGGTTTATCCTCCCCTTCAAGTGCAGTTCCAATTATGTTGCTATAATCATCCAGTTTCACGTAACTAAGCTGTACCTTCGGATAAATTTTATTGAAACGGTCAAATTCCGCTTCCAATGCCTCAAAGTTATCATAGCTTCCAACCACAGTAATGTTACATTCCGTATTCACATCAAGAGTCGGAACGAAACCCTCTTCGTTTTTTTCCTGAGTTTTGTCGCTGCAAGCTGTCATAAACACCAAAATACCTATGAGTAAAATGATACATTTCATCTTCTTCATATGTTATCCCTCCTACTCCCATAAGCCTGTTTCGACACAATAAAAACTGTTTTAATTATACCATTTTTCACCTGTTTTTTTAATCTATAGCAAAAGAGCACTTTGTGAAATTTTTTTTAACACATATATTTCATTTCCCTCTTTTCAAATAATTCTAAACAATCACTTTTAGATACATTCTGCACAAATTAGTATTACTGTTTATCAAGATAAAATAGAAACGGCATTATGATCTTATCTTCTCATAATGCCGTTTCTATGAATATTATTCATTAAGTAATATAGAACTACTTATTAACATTAAATGCGCTCATCTTTGGATATACTGCAGATGCTCCCAACTCCTCCTCTATTCTAAGCAGCTGGTTATACTTAGCGACACGCTCAGAACGGCTTGGTGCACCTGTCTTAATCTGACATGTATTAAGTGCTACAGCAAGATCTGCAATAGTTGTGTCTGCCGTTTCTCCTGAACGATGAGAAGAAATAGCTGTATATCCTGCTTTATGTGCCATCTTGATAGCCTCAAGTGTTTCTGATACTGAGCCAATCTGATTAAGCTTAATAAGGATTGAGTTTCCAGCACCAAGTTGGATACCCTTTGAAAGTCTCTCAGTATTTGTAACAAAAAGATCATCACCAACCAGCTGAACCTTGTGGCCGATCTTTTCTGTCATTCTCTGCCAGCCTTCCCAATCTTCTTCATCAAGACCATCTTCGATGGAGATAATAGGATACTTATCCACAAGTGATTCCCAGTGAGCAATAAGTTCATCAGATGTGAATTCCTTTCCAGACTTAGGCTGCTTATAGAAGCCTTTACCTTTTTCACTCTTCCACTCTGATGAAGCCGCATCCATTGCGATCATAAAATCTTTTCCTGGTTCAAAGCCGGCAGCCTTAATAGCTTCAAGGATTTTCTCTATAGCTTCCTCGTCACTCTTTAGCTGATTAGGAGCAAATCCACCTTCATCACCAACAGCTGTTACATCACCCATATCCTTGATCAAACTCTTAAGCTTATGGAATACCTCAGCACACCATCTAAGAGCTTCCTTAAAGGAAGGTGCACCTACTGGCATGATCATGAATTCCTGTGTATCTACAGCACTATCTGCATGAGCTCCACCATTAAGAATATTCATCATTGGAACAGGAAGCTTATTACCCTGAACACCACCGAGGAATCTATAAAGTGGTATATCCAGCGCAGTAGCCGCCGCACGAGCAGCTGCAATAGATACAGCAAGGATAGCATTAGCGCCAAGATTTGACTTATCCTTTGTTCCATCTGCTTTAATCATAGCAGCATCAACTGCATATGTATCTGAAGCATCTAAACCTACGAGGACATCATTTATTGTTGTGTTAATATTTTCGACAGCCTTCTCTACACCCTTTCCAAGATAGCGTGCTTTGTCACCATCACGTAACTCAAGAGCTTCAAATTCTCCTGTAGATGCACCACTTGGAGCTGTCCCCCTACCAACTGTCCCATCGATAAGATACACCTCAGCCTCTACTGTTGGATTGCCTCTGGAATCCAGAATCTCTCTACCAATTACTTTTTCAATTTCAAGAAACATTTTTAATCTCCTTTACTCATCCTTTATATCAATAAAAAACTTATACTAAAGCTCTTCCAAGATCTGCACAGTTTTCAAGTGCTTCATCATCAGGAGCATTGTTAGCCATTACACCATTTGTTACAAGATTTGCTCCTGCTGCAACAGCTCTGTCCTCCCAATCTCTCATCCACTGGCCATCTCCCCATCCATAAGAACCGAAGAGTCCGATTTTCTTTCCACTAAGAGATGACTCAAGCTCTGTGAACATAGGATCAAATTCTGTTTCTTCAAGAACTTCTGCCCCCATTGCTGGACATCCAAATGCAACCGCGTCAAAATCAGCAAGTTTTGAAGATGAAAACTCACTTGGTCCAAAAAATGTTACCTCAGCCCCCTTTGATTCTGCCGCTGCTCCTACTGCCTTAGCCATAGCTTCAGTATTGCCTGTTGCACTCCAATATACTACTGCTACTTTACTCATACTTTATCCTTTCTAGAGCTATATGCCCCTGTTATTTATTTAAGAACGTTCCATTTCGAACGTTTCATCACACCTTTACATTGCAACAACTAAGTTATCTAAACCCACCCCCTCGGAGTATCTTTTCATATACTCAGCCGTGCACATTTTATATTTATCAAATGTATCCTTTGCCTTTTTCTCATCTCCATATACTTTCCAGCATCCGGTACATTTAGAACATTCCCCGTTATTTTCGATAAATCCCTTCACATCCTTAGGCGGATACCCAAGAAATAATCCAACCTCATGGGGAAAATATTTGCTGTCAGTAAATGATTCTAACTTCCTTTTTAAACAACAAATACAAGCATATGTATTTCCAACCTCATAGCCAAAACTTTTGAGGATATCTGAAGTCTCCTTATCACAGAGATCTTTCTTAAGGAACGACTCACGAAATACATATATAAGAACTCTGTGATCAGAATACCTGACCGGAAGGATTCTAACCCCCTTTTTAGAAAGAAGGCCATTATACCTTCTAACATCCTTCACCACTTCTGATCTGTCACCATAAGTACAGGTAAAAAGATTAGCTGTCTTTATTCCTGCAAGTGTTGGAGCACAAAACTCCACTATGTTTTTTTCAAACATCTCACGCTACTCCATTTATTAATCTTGTAAGCCATTCAATGCGTCTCTTAATCGTTTGTCGCATAGACTCAACCCCTTTCCAATTAAAAGCATCAATGCAGTTAGTTGTATCTAACCGTAGGTTTTTTAAAATGTGACAAACACTTGTCTTTAAACATGTATTTGTCACACGTCATTTTGGTTAGTCATAACTTACTATAATAAGTTTTACCATACTCTTAGTTAATAAGCAAGTTTTTTCTCACCAAACGAATTTTGATCTTAAACAAATTTTGATACCTTTCCCTTTTCAATATATAGCAGATGATCACAGCAAAGGTCTATCAGTTCACTGTCATGTGTTGAAACAATCACAGTATATCCAGCGCTTGCAAGCCGCGTAAGCAGATTTCCAACGACTTCCATATGCACATAGTCAAGTCCCGATGTCGGTTCATCGAACAGGAGTATTTCAGCTTCCGAAGCAATTGCAGATGCAACAGCTACCCTCTGCTTCTGCCCACCTGAAAGGGCCATAGGATGCTTGTCTTTATACGAAAGAAGATCTAATCGATCCAATATCTCATGGCAACGTATCTTATCCTTTTCTTTCATTGAAAGAAAAACCTCTGCTTCTACGCTGTCGGTAAACAACTGATGATTCACATCCTGCATTACCATGTAGCATAATTTAAGACAGTCTTTTGCCTTATAATCTGTTCCCAAAAGGCTTATCACTCCGGAACAGTCCTTCTCCAATCCACAAACACACCTAAGAAATGTTGACTTCCCGGTTCCATTTTTCCCAAGAACACCTATCACTTTTCCTCTTGGGAGCGAAAGCTTCGGAATATTAAGATTAAGAATATCCTTATCATTCTCTGTAAACTTTTTCTTCCTAAAAATATAAGGTCTTTTTTTATAAGAAAAGTAAAAATCTTTCAGCAGGATACTCTCACTTTCTCTCTTTGTTATAGGCTTTTTATTTGTATTTTTGTTCTTTTGTTCATCTATAATTTCCGTGTTTATCGGTCTGAGTTTTAAGTCTCTTATCTTATTTCTATCAAATGAAGAGAACTCTGTCCCGCTCCATTCTTCACCTATATCCCCATCCTTCATGTAGATCACACGGTCGACTATGTCCCTCAGATACCAAAGCCGATGCTCTGAAATTACTATTGTTTTTCCTTGTTCCTTCCACTTGATGATAAGCTGTCTTAAATCCTTTATTGACAAAGTATCAAGGTTTGATGACGGTTCATCCAGCAATATAACATTGGGAAATAGTGCTGCTACAGAAGCACATGCGATTTTTTGTTTTTCTCCGCCGGATAACTCAAACAAGCTCCTTCCAAGAAGTTTCTCAATATTCATATCCGATACAATAGCATTTTTTCTCTTTATTATTTCATCTGTATCAAGTCCTATGTTCTCCGGTCCAAATACAATCTCTCCATCTGTATCTACAGAAAAGAACTGGCTCCTTGGATTCTGGAAAACCGTCCCGACAATCCCTGCCATCTCGTACAATTCAGTCTGCTTAATATCATGTCCTGCAACTACCATGCTGCCTTCTAACTCTCCGGGGTAATAATGCGGTATCAAACCATTTATAAGCCTGATGAGCGTAGTCTTCCCGGATCCGGAGGCGCCACATAAAAGCAAAGTTTCCCCTTCCTTCACAAAAAGAGATACATTTTTAAGCAGACCTTCGTCTGATCCTTTATATCTAAAAGAAACATTTTTTATCTCTACCACATTCTGCTTCATCTAAAAATACTTAAAGATAACAAATATTGTAAGTGCCACAGTGAATCCGATCATCATCAGATAATCGACTGCATGTAGTTTCAGCGCTACAACACTTGTCCTTTTCACCTTTCCTCCAAGTCCTCTTGTTATTGCTGCCGCTGAAAGTTCATCTCCTATGTTTACACAGGAAAATAGAAGCGGTATCATTCTAAATTCGAGCATCCTTGCACCTCCAAATACGATCCCTCTCATTTTCATAGCATCACGGATTGATTCGTATTCTTCCTTGATCGTCGGGAAAAAACGCATCACCACCGCAAGAGATACGGTTATACTATCCGGCATATGCATTTTTTCCATGGCCGACATAAATTCACCTATTTTTGTAGTTCTTACCACATACCATGCAGTGATAAATGCAGGGAGAAATTGCGCAATGATTCCACAATATCCTGTGAGCAGAGATTTAATAATTCCGGTTGATTCTTCTGACAAGAAGAAAAATGTCATCCCCAACGATACAGCATACAAAGCAGAAAAAAGAAATGCACTTTTATATCTTTTCTCTGATATCAGTAGCAATATTGGAAGCAGTGTGACAATGATCCTTACGGTCCATTGTAATGGCGTTGTTGCACTCATCATGACGATTGAAGATACAATAAGGATCATATAAAGTTTTGTTCTCGGATCGATCTTTAATTTCATGATCAGACGATACCTGCTTTCTCAAAATGTTTCTTAACAACGGCTTTTCCCATAAATGATCCTATGCATCCAAATACAAAGCAAAGAAGCATGAGAACTGCTATTGTTTTTACATTGATCACGCTAAAGAGAGCTTCAGCATACTCTGCAGAAAAGCCACCGTCCAGAAGACTCTGCCTGTATGATTCTGCTGTCACAATAACCGGGAAGTAATTTGCACATATCCAAAAACAAAAAACTCCATAGCTTAATACCGTACTCTTAAAGCTCTTATATCTGCCTGATCTGGCAATAAGATCAGCAAGTACTCCTGAAGCAATAATAAGTGGTGCACCCAGATAACCCATACCTGTCACAAACATGATAATCGCAATCAGAATAGACATAATACTTATCATTCCAAACTTCTCTGTCTTTGTATAAAACAGCATCATCGGAATTGATCCCGCTAGTGGCAGCAGAACTACATATGATGCAACCACATATGGATGAATGTACCCTAACATTCCGCATGCAAATTCCACTACAAACCATATAGCCGTAAAAATTCCTATTGTAATAAAATCCTTTGTTGTCAACTTCTTCATTTTCTTTTTTCTCCTGCGTTTTCTTATGCTATTTTGTTCCTGCATTTTGTTTGTGCTTTTTTTCCTGCACTTGCTTATGCTATTTTTTCTCCCGCCTTTGTTTGTGCTGTTTTTTCTCCTTCGTTTGTTTGTGCTATCTTCCAGCCGACTGCCTGTTTTCTTCCAGATATAAACTTCTTATAAATGCCGTCTTCAGCCATGAGTTTTTCATGACTGCCCTGCTGCACAATCTTTCCTTTATCGATTACAACAATCTGATCCGCATGACGAACCGTCTTAAGTCTGTGAGCGATCATTATTATTGTCTTTTCTTTTGTAAGATTTTCGATTGCTTCAGTCAGTTCCTTTTCATTTTCCGGATCTATGTTAGCAGTAGCTTCATCCAATACTATGATCGGAGCATCCTTCATAATAGCTCTGGCAATAGCAATTCTTTGTTTTTCACCTCCGGAAAGAGTTGCTCCTCCCTCTCCTATCACTGTGTCGTATCCTTTAGGGAGTGCGCTGATAAAATCATGACAAGAGGCTTTTTTTGCCGCCTCGATCACTTCATCCATTGATGCTTCTGGTTTTCCGAAACGGATATTATTAGCTATTGTGTCCTCAAAAAGATAAACTCTCTGGAAAACAAAACTGAAATTCTCCATCAGACTGTCAAAACTATAGTCCTTAACATTTCTTCCGCCGAGAGTAACCTCTCCTTCCTGAACATCCCAGAATCGGGCAATAAGAGATGTGATGGTCGTCTTTCCTCCGCCGGAAGGACCCACTATTGCAGTAGTTGTTTTTTCTTTGATATCCAATGTTACATCGTCGATTATCTTTCTGTTTTCATATGCGAAGCCAACATGTTCCAAATGTATATCCCTATTTGCTGGCTTTATATCTTCTCCGTCAATATCCATTTGTTCAATATTAAGGATCTCATTAGCCATATCCACACCCTTGCCAATAATCTTTAAGAGTGCTGTATATACACCTGCAAGATCCAGTGATTCAAATATCATAAAAGAACAAAGAAGCATAGTGATGGTATACACAAGTTCCATCGTTCCTGAAATATAAAACCACAGTGAGGCTCCGGCAATCACAACCCCGATCAGCTTTACTATCAGGTTCTGAACGCCAACTGCTGGTATAGCAGCAAGTTCAGCAGTGATATCCGCTTTCTTTTTTCTTTCGATAGACCCCTTCACCTTGGACTGATTCTGACCGATGATATTATAGTTACGGATCTCAGAGATTCCCTGGATGTATTCCAGGATCACACCGACCATTTCTCGGTCTGCCGCAATTTTTTCATCTGCTACTCTTGCCACACTTCTGTTTGTCCACTGATTGACCAGAAGGAAAATGCCGATGCCCGCAAGAGATATAAAGCCGATCCTTACATCAAAGGCAAACATAAACAGTGCAACGACCACTGTCGTGATGCTTCCCTGCAGGACCATCATGATCGCGCGGGTTGCAATGTCCCCGACCTGTTCCATCGTATTGGTTGTTACGGATGTAATATGGCCAAGACTTGTATCATTAAAATATCCCATTGGAAGATATCTTAAATGTTCGCCAATCTCGATACGCTTCAGAGCGCAGGTATCGTATCCCGCCTCGGTCTGAAGCATTGAAGAAAAACGGTAAACGATCATCTTTCCCACAGTACTGATCAGCATAAATCCTATAACACTGAGCATCACCTTTGTATCGATACTATTATCAAGCACCGCTTTTATGGCAAAAAATGCTGCCGGTATCTTCATAGCTGTAAACATCGCCTCAAGAACGCCAAGTGCAGCTGAGCCGTAAAACTTATTCCTGTTCTTTTTACTACAGAAATCAAAGAACTTCTTTACCATCTTAAGCATATGCGACCTCCCTATCACTATCCTTTGCCATACTGTGTGCTTCCCACATTTTCCTATACAAGTCACAGGATTTAAGCAATTCTTCCTGTGTGCCCTGTGCCTCCACATTTCCGTCTTTGATCACAAATATCTTATCTGCATCCACTATTGTAGAAAGACGGTGTGCGATCACGATAAGTGTCCTGCCCTTAACAAGCTTTGCAACACTCATCTGTACCAGCGCCTCATTTTCGGGATCCGTATATGCCGTGGCTTCGTCAAGGATTACGACAGGAGCATCCTTAAGCATAGCCCTTGCTATACATATTCTCTGTCTCTCACCACCTGACAGA
>JAFOIV010000054.1 GCA_017420535.1 Eubacterium sp.
AGCAGCTAATGGAGAAAGTGTAAAAGTACAGGCGTTTAATGACTTCTTTTCAGAGAATTATATTAAGGGAATAAAGAGTTCTAATGTAAAGACCATTTTCTCAGGAGATATATTAGCCAGAAATGGAGAAGGATTAAATGCGGCGTAAGAAATTGTGTTAAGAATAAAAGAATATGTTTGACATCTTGCATATATATATATATAATGTATGTGCTTTTTTTAATGTATCAGTAGATAAATGATTTTTAAGAAAAGAGGAAAAAGAAATGGAAATTACAAAAGAAGTTTTAAATAACCTAAAGTTGAAAAGAGGAAAGCTGAGTGAAAAAAGATGCCAGGAAATTAATCAGATGAAGATTAAGAATCCGTATTATCCTATGGCATATTTTTCTCAAGAAGATTGTGAATACTTTGAGCCTGAGAAGGAAGATGAAATCGTTTTTTCCGAGGATGAGAGGATTATTTTAGTTGATGCATTTTATCCAATGCCAATATTAATAAGGGAATCAGATGTCCAATATGATGATATTTATGTGCTAATTATTGATAATCAGTGGTACGAATTAATTTTTGATTATTTAGGTGGTAAAGAGAAAAAAATAAATGATATTAGACTTTATAATTATTCATTTAATTTAAGAAATAATATAAAAATTGAAGAAGACAAATTTAGCAAATTCTTTATTTATTTAATAGAAGAATTGTTAAAAAATACGTATATTTATTCAGATAATAAAAAAATAAAAAAAGAAATTAATCTTATTTATAAAGGGGAAGAGTATCCATGGAGGAACTGGAAAGAATTATAGAAGCTACAAGTGATTTTATAATGGACTTAAATACTAAGATTAAAGAAACGTAGTCTAGAGATAAGGAAGATACAATAACCAGCCACGATAGTATACAAGATGCGAAAAAATCGTGCCAAAGGGCTTACTTTACCGCTGGCGCGATTGCTTGAGCATCTGTACTATCGGTGCGTCCGTTTTCCAATTGTACTTGAGCATCAATACTATCGTGGCGTTTGTTATTTTGAGTCATGTACATTCCACTCAGAATGTCCATGGCTCTTTCTATATTCATATGGAGTCATCCCGGTTACATTCTTAAAAGCCTGGGTAAAATGACTCTGGGAAGAAAATCCAAATCTTTCAGAAATATCTACAATAGGATAATCACTGAATTTTAAAAGATTAATGGCAGCATCAATCTTTTGCTCTCTTATATAATCACTTACGGAACTTCCAGTTTCTTTTTTAAATACACGGGAAAGATAGCTGGCGGAAATACCTATGGCATCAGCGATATCTTCAACATTAAGTCTTTCTTTTATATGTGAATAAATGTAATTCAGACATTCATTTACAGGTTTTGAGTTGAAGTTACTGTATTTTAAAAGACGCATGCGTCCAGTGAAATCCATTACCATCTGGTCGTGAAGATCTACTACTGACTCGACAGTATCTTTATCATCTAATTTACAGATGTAGAAATCGCTTAATCTAAAAGCTTTTTCGCTTTCCATTCCATATTGTATGCAGTAACGGGTTACAAGAGCTGCAGTTACCACAAAATGATATTTGATATTTGTGACTGGATTTCTGGAAAGACGGCCGACTCCTAAATCGCTGGAGAAACGGTGTTCTTCACAATTGCTTCTTACGGCATCAATATTGCCTGTTACTACATTGTTGTAAAATTCTATCTCTTCGGTGGGTTCTCTATGTATAAATTCATTGTTTGAAGTATCAGCTTCAGACAGATACCAGTCGTTGGTCAAATGCATGAGAATCCTCCTTTCTTTCTATCAAAAAAATATGTGTATAACATATCTATAATATACATCGTTTTTCAAAATAATTCATCCCAATAAAAAATGCACCCATATATTAAAATTAGGCACCTATAAATGAAACCGGGAGCTATTTTATGATTTATTAAAGACCATTTTAACATGGCAGATTTTATCGCATAAACGAAGGGAAATAATATGAGAAATAAGATGGACGAATTTGTGCAAAAGAATTATATGAAAGCATCACCATTCAGCAGTTTCCTTCCTGGCATTGCTGGACAGAAGGGAATCCCGGTATGGTGCTACTATGTTAATCGTGGACAAGGGGTAGTCAGCTTTGGGGTTAAGGATAAAGATCATAGCATTCAGGAGTTTTATCCGGCAGAAAAGGCCTATGGAGAGGTTTCAAACCATGGATTTAGAACATTTATAAAGGAAAATGATGAAGTTTTCGAAGCATTTAATAATGCAGATGCTGATCATTGGATGCATATCGGAAGAAATCATATGTCTATAAAAAGTGAGATCAATAATCTTTCTATCGAGGTTATATATTATGTTCTTCCAGAAGAAAATATAGGCGCACTTATCCGTTCAGTAAGGATTAAAAATAAAGGTGATAATAGAAAAATCGATCTAATAGATGGACTCCCTTCAATAATCCCTTATGGCATAAGTAACGATAATCTTAAAAATATGACAGAAACATCTAAAGCATGGATGCAATCAGAATATATAGAAGAAAATGCAGCTATCTATAAAGTCAGTGCATCTATGGATGATACTGCAGAAGTAATAGCAAATGTGGGGGCTGTATTTGCAGTAGGATTTGATGATTCAGGAAAAAGAATTCCTATGATAGTAGATCCGGGTAGGATATTTGGATATGACAAGTCTTATGGAAAGCCTGTTGAATTTATCAAGGGAGAGATAAAGGGGAAAGATAATCATTCAAATGTATTTCCTTCAGCATTTTTTAATATCAGTCTTAGTCTAAAAAAAGATGAAGAGTGGACTATAAATCAGGTGTATGGAAATACCGAAGATGTTCAGCTTTTTATAGATTTTATCCATGGAATAAGGGATAGAAAATACTTTGACAATAAGGAAATGAGAGCCAAGGCCCTGATGGATGAGATCACTTCTCCTTGCCTTTCGCAGACTGGAAATGAAAATTTTGATGCCTATGCAAAGAATTGTTATATGGATAACGGTCTTAGGGGAGGGTTCCCTGTAAGGCTTGGACATAACAAGGTTTTTTATCTTTATTCAAGAAAGCATGGGGATTTAGAAAGAGATTATAATTTCTTCTCTGTTCTTCCGGAGTATTACTCCCAGGGAAATGGAAATTTTAGAGATGTGGCCCAGAACAGGAGGGTTGATACTTTCTTTTCACCTTTTGTAGGAAAAGAAAATATAAGAACCTTTATGTCTCTTATACAGCCAGATGGTTATAATCCGCTGCTTATTGAAAAACAGGTATTTTCCATAGACATTGAGAGTGCTTCAGTGATCCTTTCTGATGTTTCTGAAGATAAAAAAGAAACTATCCTGGATTTCTTAAAGAAAAGTTTTACTCCGGGAGAATTATATATGTTCCTTGAAAGGATAGTGGGAGAAGAATCTAAGGATCTCTTTATCCAGCTTATGGATTTTTCTTACGGCGGTACAAAGGGAAGTTTTGGAGAAGGATACTGGTGTGATCATTGGACCTATATCTTAGATCTTATTGAAGAATATCTTGCAATATATCCTGATAAAGAGGAAGAACTTCTGACAAAAGAAAAATATACATATTATGCACCGGAAGTAAAAGTAAATCCATTTAAGGAAAGATATGTGGAAACAGCTGGTGGTATAAGGCAGTATAATAGCATTTCTGAAAAAAGATCAGTGGCAGAGTTGAAAGAGTACTGCGATAAAAATAAAAACATCATATCAGACAGTTTGATGGCA
This sequence comes from Eubacterium sp., assembly GCA_017420535.1. GTDB lineage: Bacteria > Bacillota > Clostridia > Lachnospirales > Lachnospiraceae > Eubacterium_Q. The sequence goes on from JAFOIV010000054.1 coordinate 3,752, forward strand.
CATCTTCTTACATTGGTAGCAGTCAAGCTTTCTACCCTTGATCCTTATGGATTTGGTATAGAAATGGAAGGAGGAAAGCCGGGGTGGTATGACGCATTAAATGGTCTTCCCGGTCTTTTGGGTTCTTCCTATGGTGAAACTCTTGAATTGCTTAGATATATAAGATTTATAAGAAAGAGTCTTAAGAATATAAGCAGCATAAAGCTTAACAGAGAAGTTGACAGCCTTATAAAAGAATTACGTGAAGCCATCAGAAAGAATAAGGACGAGATCTATGAAAAAGATGAGATGATCAACTTCTGGACTGATGCAAATTACGCAAGAGAAAAATATAGAGAAGCAGTATATGAGGGATTTGATGGAGCAGTAGAAGAACTGGATAAAGCAGAAATAGAAGCTGTAATGTCAGAATTCGAAGCCTTAATATCCATCAGAATGCCAAGAGCCCTTAAGAAAAATGGAAATTTAGTTGCTCCTATGTATTTTTACTATGATGTAAAGAGATATAGAAAAGCTGATGGAATTATTCCTGAAGAGTTTGAATTAAAGAGAATGCCTGACTTTTTGGAAGGCCAGGTGCATCTTCTTAAAGTATTAGAAGAGGCAGGAAAGAAAAAAGAATTATATCAGGCAGTAAGAAACAGTGACATTTATGATAAACAGCTTCATATGTATAAAGTTAATGCCAGCCTTTTGGATGCGCCTAAAGAGATAGGAAGATGTAAATTCTTCTCTCCTGGATGGCTGGAAAATGAATCAATCTTTCTTCATATGGAATATAAATACCTCCTGGAACTAGAGAAGGCCGGACTTTATAAGGAATTTTATGAAGAGCTTAGAAACTGTCTTGTATGTTTCATGGACCCAAAAGTTTATGGAAGATCGATATTTGAAAATTCATCTTTTATTGTCAGTTCTGCAAATCCTGATAATTTACTTTGGGGTAAAGGATATGTGGCAAGACTTTCTGGATCTACGGTGGAATTCCTTTCTATGTGGAGAAGGATCATGTTTGGAAATGAACCATTTTTCCTTGATAAGACAGGTGCATTAGAACTTTCATTTAAACCTCATATGCCGGAATATCTGATTCCTGAATCCAGAAGAGTAAGTGCCAGATTTCTTGGTAGCTGTATGGTTAATTACCATTTCAAGGAGAGGAGAGATTACAATCCTGAAAATGAGACAGTGACCCGTATCCTTGTTGAAGATAAGGGAAGCGTTAAGGAATACGAAGGTTCTGTAAAGGGAGATATCGTAAAAGATATAAGAGATGGAAAGGTTGAAGAGATCACAGTTTATATAGAATAAAAAGACAATAAAAATATGACACCTTTCTAAAAAATGGGTAATTTTTTAAGGCTTTTATTGATATTAGAATGAGCATAACAAATATAGAAAAACTTGCTAGATGCAGGGGAAGAACCAGGAGGAACTTAATTTTATGAGATTAAAGAAAATCGCAGCGTTACTTCTTGCAGGAACTATGGCTTTATCAGCTACAGCTTGTGCTGGAAAGCCAGAACAGGATGCAAAGACAGGAAGTGACAACAAATCAGGAGCTGTATCATCCAGCACTGATACAAAGGCATCAGGAGATAAGCTGGTAGTATGGACATTGGCTGTAGATCTCGAGCAGTTCGGACAGAGATATACAGAGAAAACTGGAACAGAAGTTGAGACAGTTGTTATTGCTCCAGATGATTATGCAACTAAGGTTCAGACAGCACTTATGGGTGGTGAGAAGGAACCGGATATCATAGTTGGTGAGCCTCAGATGCTTGAAGATATGTATGACAATGGATTCTTTGCAGATCTTAATGAGCTTGGAGCACAGGATTATGCTGATAAGGTTGTTGATTATGTATGGAAGGTTGGACAGGATAAGGACGGTATCCAGAGAGCCATTTCATATCAGATTACACCAGCAGGTATCTACTACCGTAGAGATATTGCAAAGACAGTATTTGGAACAGATGATCCAGCAGAAGTAGGAAAACTCTTCAAGGATTATCCAACAATTCTTTCAACAGCTGAAACATTAAAGAAGAATGGATATAGAATCTTTGCTTCAGATGCAGAAATGAATTATTTCTCAGGAGACTCAGCATGGGTTGTTGATGGAAAACTTAATGTAGCACAGGCAAGAAAAGATTATATGGATCTTGCCATTGAACTTTATCAGAAGGATCTTACAGCTTACGCTAACCAGTGGTCAACACCTTGGTATCAGGGTATGGCTGGAGAAGTTCCTATTCTTACAGCTGACATCCAGAATTATTCTGATGATTCAGTAAATGTATGGGATGCAGATCAGTTTGCAGATTCAACTAAGGATATGGATAAGACTCAGATCTTTGCTTATGGTCTTCCAAGCTGGGGAGTAATCACATTAAGAGACAATGTAAAGGAAACATCAGGTAACTGGGGCGTATGCTCAGGGCCATCTTATGGTTTTGGTGGTGGTACATATATTGGTATCTCTGCAAATTCACAGAAGAAGGATCTTGCATGGGACTATGTTAAGTTCTGTACTCTTGATGAGGATACAGCAAACTGGTGGATTGAAGCTTCACAGGGTGACACAGTTGCTCTTAAGAGTGTTCTTGAACAGCATAAAGATGATGAGAATCCGGTATATGGCGGACAGAAGCTTTACAGTTTCTGGCAGGAGCAGGCAGCAGGTATCGATTATTCAAAGGTAACTCGTTATGACAAGGTTATCGGCGATGCATGGGGCCAGGCTATAAGCTCAGTTAAGACAGGACAGTCAACAAAAGAAGAAGCTATAAACAACTTCTATGACACAGTTCAGTCAACATATCCTGAGATTCAGATTGAAAGATAAGTAACGGCTGTATTGAAAGGGGAGAACCGATGAAACAGCAGAAATTTAAAACGGTGAGTACCAGTTCGGTAACAAAATTTAATAGATGGGGAAACGCATTTGTTGCACCATTTACATTAGTCTTTCTTATATTTAGTGTGTATCCGGTATTAAGAACATTCTTCCTTAGTTTTACTAACCTAAGGGTGATGGGCGATTACAAAATGGTAGGATTTGCCAATTATATCCGCGTATTTAAGGATAAGTTCTTCTGGAAGGCCTTACTTAATACAGTAAGGATCTGGGGAGTAAATATCGTATTACAGCTGGGAATGGCATTCCTTCTTATGCTGATATTCTCTGATGTTAAGTATAAGGTAAAAGGTCTTGGGCTTTTCCGTATGATTTATTACCTCCCAAATCTGATAGCTGCTACATCAGTTGCTTTCCTTTTCCAGACATTACTGGACTGGAGATTTGGAACATTTAATATTGCAATAAATGCCGTAGCAAAGCTTTTAGGACTTCATTATAATCCAGTAAACTGGCTTGGAAGTCCTGCTATGGCTCCAATAACACTGGCGGTAATACAGTCATGGATGTGGTTTGGAAATTCATTCCTCATGCTTATGGCGGGAGTGCAGGGTATTTCCAGTGAATATTTTGAAGCGGCTGCTCTGGATGGAGCTAATCGTTATCAGATTTTTACGAAGGTTACACTTCCACTTATCAGACCAATTCTTATGTATGTTGCCATTACATCACTTATCGGTGGACTTCAGATGTTCGACATCCCATTCCTTCTTGAATCGGCTTCAGGTTCAGCATATCAGACTACACAGACTGTTATGATGTATCTGTATAAGTTCGGATTTACTGCAGGTTCCATCCAGACAGGATATGCATCAGCAGTTGCTTATGTACTTTTCCTGATAATACTTATTGTATCTATTATTCAGTTAAGAATTTTCAGAAGGAAGGAGAATTAGTATGAAAAAAAGGAGTAAGAAAACCCTCATATACATTTTCTTAATACTAGTGGCAGTTGTGTGTGCGCTTCCTTTCCTTCTGATGATGGTAAATGCTACAAGGTCAGGCGTTGAGATTTCCTCATCATTTACATTGGTTCCAGGAACTCATTTAAAGGAAAACTGGGAACAGATGAGTAAGTTCTTTAATCTTTTCAGAGGAATGTTAAATAGTATCATTGTAGCTGTACCAGCTACAGCCCTCTGTATATATTTCTCTGCCCTTACTGCATATGGACTTGCTTTCTATAAATTCAAGGCTAATAAAGTTGTATTCCTGGCAATCCTTGTTTTCATGATGATACCTGGACAGCTGTCAATGATAGGTTTTTATCAGCTCTGCTCAAAGTTACATTTGATCAACAGCTACATCCCTCTTATCATTCCATCTGTTGCATCTCCAGGAACGGTATTCTTCCTGAAACAGTATGCGGAATCAGACTTAAGCCCGGAGATATTAGAAGCAGCAAGAATTGATGGAGCGTCAGAGGTAAGAACATTCCACACAATAGTTCTTCCAATCCTTCAGCCGGGAATTGCCACCATGGGAATCATGTCATTCATCGGTAATTGGAACAACTATCTGATGCCTATGATCCTCCTTACAAGTAAAGAAAAATTCACTCTTCCTGTAATGATGTCGACGCTTAAAGCAGCGACAGATCTGCAGAAGAATCAGGGGGCAATTTATCTTTCAGTAGCGATTTCAGTTATCCCAATACTTTTAGTATTCGTCTTCTTCTCGAAATATATCATCAATTCTATTTCGGCGGGAGCTGTAAAAGGATAAATGAGATAAATTATAAAAAGTATAGATATAACCAAATCCTAAAAAGGCCTAAGGCAATACAAATTTTTGTATTGCCTTATTGGCGTTTGTTTTTGTATTATTAGAGATGTGTTGTGTGTCTCTTCGAAAAGGAGTGGTTAACCTTTTCGGCATAATAATTATTTCGAGGAGACTAAAATAGGTTATGAGAAAGAAAGATACAGTTCTGATAATCGTAATATTCGGTATACTGCTTATCTGTACAGGACTTTTTGCCTGGTGGGTGGTGGTTAAAAGAGACCAGAAAAAAGAAACAAAGGAAGATATATGTTTTAACTGGTACATTAATTATGAGTGGTATAACGATGAATGGAAGGATAGTGAAGTTGCACAGGCAATTACAGAAAAAACGGGTGTTACGGTAAATTTTAAAACTCCGGTAGGTAATTCCAGCAATACACTGGATACACTTATCGCAAGCAATGAGCTTCCGGATATGATAACCCTTGGATATTGGGAGCCGCAGTTAAAGACTCTCATTGATAATGATATGGTATATCCTTTGAATTATCTTGCGGACAAATACTGTCCAGAATTCTATCAGGTAGCAGATCCAGATTCTATAAAATGGTATACGTATTCAAATGGTAACATTTACGGTTACCCTAATTCGTCATGCTCTTATAATGATTATTTGAATAATAAGAATTTAGCTTCCAATCAGGTTTTTATAGTGCGAAAAGATATCTATGAGGCGATCGGAAGTCCTGATATGACAACTCCGGAAGGATTCATGCAGGCAGTAAGAGATGCAGAAAAAATGTATCCCACAGTAGATGGAGAGCCTCTGATACCTATAGGCGCAAATTTCTTTGATGATTTTGGAGATACTTCATTTGACAGCTTTCTACAGAATTCTTTAGCAATCCCTTATGAAAAAGATGGAAAATACTATGACAGGAATATGGATCCTGAATATCTTTCATGGCTTAAGGTCTTTAGACAGATGAATGAGGAAGGTTATCTTTCTCCTGAGATCTTTGTGGATGAGAGGACCCAGATAACAGAAAAAATCCTTAAGGGGAGATATTTCTGTATGTTTTATCAATGGACAGATATGGAGGATCAGTTAAAGGAAATATATGATAAGGATCCTGACAGAATCTATATAGCGGTGGATGGACCTAGAAATCCAAACGGTACTCCTCCGGTTCTTCCTACCTCTACGGTGCAGGGATGGACAGTGACTCTTATCTCAAAAAAATGTAAGGACCCTGAGAAAGCCATAAAGTTTATGACATTTTTAATGAGTGAGGAAGGACAAAAGCTTACTTATCTTGGAGTTGAGGGTATAACTTACGATGTGGTGGATGAAAAAATAGTGATAAGACAAGAGGTTAAAAAATTACTGGAAACTGATAGAAAAGCATACAACCGTAAATATGGTGCGGATAATACTTACTGGATGCTACAGGATAATATCATGCAGCTTAAGTGGCAGCAGGAGCCCATACCTCCGGTTAAGCAGATGAAGGAATATACCTATCCTTATACTGCTTATCTGGGACAGTATTCTATATCTATCCCGGAAGATACGGTTCTGGGGGATAATTATGAGAGAATTAGAAATCTTTGGGCAGAGACTTTGAAGAGACTTCTTCTTTCAAAGTCGGATGAAGAGTTTGACAGCATTGTTGAGGAATATAAAGTGAAAGCAAATAGTCTTGGAATAGAAAAAGTTTATATAGAAGCTACAAGGCAGATGAAGAATTCAAAAATACGTATGGGTATTGAGGATAGTGGTCAGTAATAATGGCAAGGAAGAAAATAAAAAAAGTAAATAATATAAAAATATGCAAAAAAGGCATAATAAATAAGCTAAAAAATATGCCTCTTACCAGCAGGTTTTCTATTGTGATAGTTATCTGCATGGGAATCCTTGTGCTAATCCTTTCGGGAATCCTTTTTAAAAATATGAAGGATGATGTAATAAAGGATGGCTATAACTATATGAAATATGAGCAGAATGCAACAGAAGGAGTGATTGAACAGTCCATTAGTTCAATCCACATGTCTGTAAGAATATTTGAGACAGATGATACATTTATACAGCTTCTGCTTTCTGTGGCAAAGGGAGAGAAGATACCCACAGATGAATTATTAGATATATATCAGAAGGATGTTAAGACTCTTACAAGGATCGTGGCAAATAACCCGCTTATTTACTGCGTAAGAGCCTATGGAGTAAATGATAATATCACAGAAATGATGTCTGTTTTATATAAGAATCAGAGAATGAAAAAACTATCCTGGGGAAAGGATGCAGATCCTACAGGGTGGCATTTGGATTATAAAGACTCAGTGTTCAGCGGCCTTACGGAACAGGAGGATGTAAGTCTCATTTCCTATGTGGGACATCTGAATGCAGTGGGTTATGGATATGTTGGTTATATAGAATCCGCCATGAGGATGGAGGATATTTTCCCTGGGTTTTATAAAACAAAGAAGGATACAGACTGGGCTTTTTATATTGATGAAGATAAAACTATAGTCCATGGCACTAACTGGCCTAAAAAAGCAGATGAGATAGCGGGGCTTATATCAGAAAATAAAAAGATCACCCTTGAAAAGAGCATAATCCTTATGAAGGTGGATAACAGGATGCTGATGGTATTCAGCCTGCCTAATTCATCTATGGGAGGCACCTATATTGGTGTACATGATATTACAAAGGCTGTAAATAATGTAAAGATAACGAGAAACATTTTCATTGTGATAATTATGGGGGTTATAGCTCTTCTATGGGTTATGATCGACAGACTATTAGTAAGGCGAATGCTGAGAGATTTCTACGAGATCCTTGGAACCATAAGATATGTAAGAAACAAAGGCGATCTTAGCATAAGAGTGGAAGAAAGACAGGATGAGGTTTCTGAGATGGGTGAGCTGGCCCATCAATTTAACCGAATGCTGGACAGGATCGAAGAGCTTATGAAAGAAAATGTAAATAGAGAAGTCCTGATAAAGAATGCAGGGATAAAAGCTCTTCAGAACCAGATAAATGCACATTTTATCTATAACGTTCTTGAATCTATAAAAATGTTGGCGGAGATAGATGAGGAATATGTTATCTCAGATTCCATCACATCCCTGGGAAAGATGCTTAGATATAGCATGAAGTGGACCAGCGGAAATGTAACCTTAAAGGAAGAGATGGAATATATAAATAACTATGTTGCCCTTATGAATCTGAGAAATGATTTTAAGGTGATTCTTTCCACTAGTATTCCGGAGGAGCTTTTATCTCAGCAGATACCGAAAATGTCACTTCAGCCTGTAGTTGAAAATTCCATTCTTCATGGTATTGCTCCTAGGGGAGAAGATGCAACGATATATATAAAGGTTAGAGAAGAAGATAAATTTGGCAGAAGATCAGTAAATATTGAGATTTCGGATAATGGTGCAGGAATGTCAGATGAAGAGCTGATGAAGCTGATGCAGAAGATCCTTGGCGAAACAGAAACAAATGATAAGGGCCATGGAATAGGTCTTAAAAATGTAGAAGACCGTATACATCTTTCCTTTGGAAAGGAATATGGCATGTCTATAATGTCAGAAAAAGACAAATATACCAAGGTATCATTTGAACTGCCATATATTATGGGAGGTAACAACGGTGAGAAAAATATTGATAGCAGAAGATGAGAAGCTGATCCGTGCCGGTATCAGGACTATGATAAGCCGAAGCGGAGTAAAGATAGAAGAGATACTGGAGACAAATAACGGGGAAGATGCCTGGAAGATACTGCAAAATGAGAAAGTTGATGCAGTATTTACAGATATAAGAATGCCTAAAATGGACGGCATCGAACTGGTAAGGAAGATCCATGAAATGGAGAAACCTCCATTTGTTGTGGCGATCAGTGGATATGACGATTTTGAATATGCAGTAGAGATGCTTAGAAATGGTGTGCTGGAATATCTTCTTAAGCCTGTTGAAAGGGAAAAGATAACAGATGTATTAAAGCTGATAGAGTCTAAGGTTTCGGCTGTAGAAAAGAAAAAAGAAAGAGATGCTTACACAAGTGTTATTGATAAAGGAAGCTACAGGGTTATCATGTTTTATCCTGGGGCACCGGTTATTGATCTGCAGGAGGATTTTAAGGCGGCAAAACTTCCGGATGCACCAGATGGAGATCTTTATGTGGTAAATAGTGAAGATTTTTCAGCAGATGATTGGGCTGAGCTTGGAGGAGTAGGTATTAGCGCAGAACATGAAAACGAAGAAGAGTTATCAAGAGCTTATCAGGAAGTTAGAGGAGCAAGGCTTACTGCATTTTGTACAGGGGGAGTAGTCTGCTTTGAAGACCTGGACAGATTTAAAGAATATCCGGATGAAGAACTGCTCACGGAAGCGGCAAGGACCAGGAGAATACAGCTTATTGGAACAGGGAAGCAGAAAGAGTTGCTTAATCAATGGGACAATCTGTTTGATGCAGCGGCAAAAGGTTTGATATCAGCTGAGGATTTTAAAAACGAGATAAATTTAAGCCTTCGCACTATTCCAAGGATTTATAAGAGTCTGTTTGAGGAAAGGGGACTGGATGAAAGGATACTTAAATTAGAAGAACCTTTACTTTGCCCGGATATGGACTCTTACAGGGAACATTTTATGCGGTTTTTGTTAAGGCTGAATGGAATATGGGAGAAACAGGATGATGCAGAACCGGCTAAGAAGAAAATAGCCTTAGCTATAGATTATATTAAGGATAATTATCCTAAAGATCTTAATATGGCGGTGGTATCTAATTATATTTCCATGAATTATACTCTGTTCTCTATAGCATTTAAGCAGCATACCGGGACTAATTTTGTAAATTATCTTAAAAACGTAAGACTGAAAGAGGCAAAGGCTCTTCTGGTGGAGACGGATGAAAAGATAATCGACATAGCCAGGGCTGTGGGATATGAGAATTATAAACATTTCCTTAAGCTTTTCAGGATGGAATATGGGGTAAGCCCGACGGAATACAGGAAAAATATGCAAAAAGAGGAATTTTAAAATTTAAATTATAAATTTTTTTTAAAATTACAAAAATTCTGTTTTAAAATTTACAAGTAAAATTTTAAAATCTTCATTCATCCTCGGAATCCTTTTAGGTAAAATGAATACATCAATCTGGTTCGGAGCTTTTTAAGCGAAAACTTAGAAATTTTATTAGTGAATGCCTAAAGGCATGGGAGGTAAAATGAAAAAAAGATTAGTTAGTGCAGTGGTATGCACAGCAATGGCTGCAACAATGCTTGCAGGATGTGGATCAAAGGGCGGAACAACAGAGAAAGCAACAGAAAAGCAGGATACAACAGCTGATAAAGCTTCATCAAGCTCAGCTGTAACAGACACAGGTTATCCAGTGCTTAATGATGGTAAGCCACTTGAACTTTCTATCTACACACAGTATGCAGATGAAGATTCAATGGTTCCATATGATTATGCAATTGAACAGCTTAAGATTGCTTTCCCAAATGTAACTCTTAACAAGATCGATCAGGCACAGGACGACGGTGCTACACTTAAGACTCTTGCATCAACAGGACAGCTTCCTGATATCTATCAGGCATCAACAGATATCATTAATACTTTCCGTGAATCAAATCAGATCATGGTTCTTAATGATGTAGCTGATTCAACAGGATTCTCTTCAAAGCTTATTGAGAGTAACAAAGAACTTGCTTACGCTGAAGATGGAAATATGTATGCATTCCCATTTGCAGGTCAGGAATATGTACTCTGGTACTACAACAAGCAGATCTTCGCAGATAACAATCTTGAAGTTCCAAAGACATATGATGAACTTGTAAATGTCTGCAAGGTTCTCAATGAAAAAGGTATCACACCACTTGCAATCTTCGGTCAGGAAGGTTGGATCACATCAGCAGCTTTCGATGCAGTTGCAACAAGATATAATAATGGGGGAATCAAGGCTCTCGATACTGGAGCAGCAAGCATTGACGACAAAGAGTACGTTGAAGCTGCAAAGGAACTTGAAGCACTTGTAAAGGCTGGCCTTTTCCAGAAGGATGCTACTACAACAAACTATGATAATGCAAATGCAATGTTTACAAGCGGAAAAGCTGCTATGATCATCAATGGTCAGTGGTACATTGAAGAAGCTACAAAGGCTCTCGGTGATAACGTTGACTGGATGTATTATCCAGCTAAGGATGAAGCTTCATATGAAGCTAATAAGCATGCATTCTCAGGTGGTGGTTCAACATCAGGTTTCGCAGTAAACCCAGATTCAGATAATGCTGAAGCAGCTGCTATCGTTGCTGAATTCATGGCAGAAAAGTATTGCGAAGCTAAGGTTCTTAAGAGACATAACCCACTTGTTGCTATCAACACAGGTATGACAAGCGAGACAGAACTTCCAGCAATGATGCAGAAGCTTGCAGAAGAGATTCCAAGCATTACATCAACAACTAAGTTCACATGGGGACTTACAAACGCAACATTCAATGATTCTATTCAGGCTAACACACAGGCACTTATCTCAGGTGAATATTCAGCAGATGATTTCACAAAGATGGTTCTTGAAGATACAGCTGAATAATTAAATTAGTAAGCTTTTTATCCATAACAATATACCTTGGAAAGCTATGATAATTTATCATAGCTTTCCTTAAAACAAGTAAAGTAGCTTGAGTTACTTCACACATGCAATGAGCAACATAATGTTATTAGGGGAATAAATAAAGAGAGGAAATATGTATGAAGAAATTCTTAGGTAATAAATTGGCGATATTCTTATTTATGTTGCCAGCCCTTGCTATTTTCATATATTTTGATTTCATTCCAATTTGTCAGGTGTTTACATACAGCTTTACAAAATGGAATGGTGTAACTAAGGCAGCTTTTACTGGCTTAGACAATTATAAGAAATTATTTGGAACAAGCACATTCGTAACTTCTAATATAAATCAGCTTATATTTGCAGCTATCATCACAGTTTATCAGATGGTACTTGCAACAGTATTTGCTATAACAATATCTGATCGTAGAACAAAAGGCAGAGTCTTCCTTCGTGTAGCATACTTCATTCCAGTTGTACTTTCTGTTACAGTAGTATGTCAGCTCTGGGTTGCTATTCTTGATGGACAGGGACTCCTTAATCATATATTGGCATTATTCAACGGAAAAGGCCAGAACTGGCTTGGTAATAAGCACTTAGCGATCATTGTTGTTGCATTTGTAAATGCATGGCAGTGGATGGGTTATCAGTTCGCGCTTATTAATGCTGGTATTAAATCAATACCTAACGACTATTATGAGGCTGCCATGATCGATGGATGTACAAAGGTTCAGTCTCATATGAAGATCACAATTCCACTTCTTAAGGAAACATATAAATTCTGTCTTGTTATTTCTGTAACAGGTGGTATTAAGGCATTTACAGAAATGAATATCATGACAGGTGGTGGACCAGGACGTTCAACATATACTCTTACTTATATGATGTATTCAGCAGCATTTAAGCAGAATAAGTACGGCTACGGTCTTGCAGCTGCAACTGTAATGGTTCTTGAATGTATGGTAGTTATGCTTCTTATTAACTTCATCTTCAGAGATAAGCCGGATTCAGCTGAACAAAAAGCAGCTAGAAAGAAGATAAGGAGGATGGGCGTTAAATGAAGAATGTAAGAAAACAAAAACAGCATAAAAAAGCTTCAGTAGGAAGAGTGATATTTGTTATATTCTGTTGGATTTACGCAGCATTTTCACTTTATCCTCTTATCTGGATGATCCTTTATTCATTAAAGAATAATGAAGAGATCTTCGTAACAAATCCTTTCGGATTACCAACACATCCTATTTCAATAGGATTAGAGAACTATGCAAGAGCATTTGCTAAATATAATGTTCCAAGATACTTCTTTAATTCTGTGATAGTTGCAATATTTACAGTTATAGGTGTAATAATCTGCTCACTTCTTTTCGCATATGCAACAAGCCGTATGGAATGGAAGGGAAAAGGATTATTCAGAACATTTATGAGTATCGGTATGTTCATACCAGCTCAGGCAATCATGATCCCTGTTGTTAAGCAGGTTCAGGCAGCTCATTTAACAGGAACAAGATTATCACTTATTTTCCCATATATTGCGATCAATCTTGCTTTCTCTTGTATGGTTTATTATGGATTCTTTAAAGGAATTCCTAGAGAACTTGAAGAGGCTGCTTGTATAGATGGTGCTACTATCTATCAGACCTTCGTAAGGATCATCTGCCCTCTTGTAAAGCCTGCAACAGTAACACTTGCAATCTACACATTCCTTAGTGCTTGGAATGAATTCATTCTTGCTAACGTTCTTGTAGGTAGCAACGATAAGTTAAAGACACTTCCTCTCGGAGTACTTTTCTTCCAGGGTTCATTCACAACTGACTGGGGCGGAATGGGAGCTACAATGGTAATCGCTTCTTTACCAGCTATCGTAGTTTATATCCTTTTCTCAGAACAGGTAGAATCAGCTATGACAATCGGTGGTGCTGTAAAGGGTTAATAAAATTAAAAGATTCTGGAATTGAAAGATATCTGCTTTCATCTCTGGTTTCATATAAATTTCTAAACAAACATAAAAAGTGCAGGTCTAATATAGGCCTGCACTTTTCATCTTGTGGCTCTGTTTTATAAAAGCTATAATAATGATATTAGGGGAAATACTTAAAATTAAAGAGGAATCATTTTGAAGATAAAGAAAAACAATGTAAAGAAATCATCGATCATTTATAAGATTTCAGCCATATCATTTATAGTAAGTATTTTTTCAGTCTCACTGGCGCTTATCATATTAATGACGCTTTATAACAGGGAGATAATGAAGCGAAGCAGACTTCAGATAAGTGAAAGCATCAATGTTATGTCAGATCGTGCAGATTCTGTCCTTAATGAAGCGCTTATCAGTCTTAATAATCTTACTCTTGAAATTAATAATATCGAAAGAAATAAGGGGCTTCAAACAAGAAAATCACAGGATATAAGAAATACTCTTGTTAAAAATTCTCAGCTTTTTAAAGGGATAAATTCTACTGTTTATATAACTAAGAATGAAATGGTTTATTTTTCCAATGACAAGATGAGAGTAAGAAGAGAAAGTATTCTTAACTCGGGGCTATATAAAGAACTTAAAAAAACAAAATCTGTTAAGGAATTAATGTATATAGATGATGAAGGCATTATGAACCTTGATGGAGATAAAAATATAGTATTTGGCAGAAGAGTAAATAGTATTGTTAATGGAGAAACTTTAGGCTACATCTTTGTCAATATGGATAGGGATTATCTAATCAGAGCTTACGATAGTGAGATAGGTGAATATTTCCTTTTTGATAAGGAATATAATTATTTAACTACAAGAGATGCGTCAAAGGAAAATAGTAAGGATGAGGAAGTTATAATTGAAAATCTGATGATGGAGGATGATGCATTTAGAGAAAAGATCCTTTCCATGAAATCAGGAGAAACAATAGATACAGAATTTGGCACATACCTGGTGGAGATAAAGACATTTGCGAGTGGTGAGTGGACCATGGTAGGGCTTACAAATGTTAACAGATTTAATGTGACCAAAGGACAGCTTTTGCTGGTTTTAATAGTGGTTGCTAGTGTTGTATTGGGCCTTACGGGTATGATGCAGCTTATCACTAAAAAATATGTTACGGATCCGATCGCAAAACTTAGAGACGGGGCTCTTAAGATAGCAGAGGGAGATCTAAGTGTTCGATTCTCCCCTAAGGGAAATAATGAAATAAGCGATTTCTCTAATACATTTAATTATATGACGGAGCAAAATCAGCTGCTGGTAAAAAGGATAAATGAAGAATCAAAGAAGAAGAGAGAATATGAACTGGCTTTGATACAGGAGCAGGTAAAGCCGCATTTTCTATATAATACTCTTGATATAATAATCATGCTGATAGAGATGAAGAGAGCTCGTGAGGCAGAAAGAGTAACCAGAAAGCTGGCGGAGTATTATAAGAATTCTCTTTCAGGAGCAGAAGAGATCGTTTCAATTGCAAGAGAAAAACAGATCATCATAGATTATCTGGATCTTCAGCTTATGAGATACGGAGAAAAATTTAAATATGAGGTTGATATCCCGGAGGAATTTGACAGTGTGCGCATACCTAAGATGACTCTTCAGCCTTTGGTTGAAAATGCCATTTATCACGGCATTAAATTAAGAGAGGGTTGGGGAAGTATCCGTATTTCCGGTTATGCCTTAGATGACGGGTCTGTTATGATAGTTTTATCTGATAATGGTATCGGAATGAACGAAGAACAGCTGACGAAACTTAAAAACCAGATGACAAGAAATCCGGAAGAGATCGACAGCATTGAAATGAGCGAATTAAATGATAAGAAACATTTTGGTGTATATAGCGTATATAACAGACTTAGACTGTACTATGGCGAAGATTATGGACTTAATATAGAAAGTAGTTATGGTGTTGGTACTAGAGTTCTTATACATCTTCCTTATGATTATAAACCGGAGGAATAGGATTTGATAAGGATAATGATCGTTGACGACATGCCTATATTTCTTGAGTATTTAAAGGGATGTCTGGACTGGAATCAATATGGTTTTGAAATATGTTGTGAGGCAAAGGATGGCAGGGAGGCATTGGAAAAAATTCCGGAATACTATCCGGATGTGGTGCTCACTGATATTACTATGCCTTACGTAAATGGCCTTGAGTTAGCTGACAGGATAGTAAAGGATTATCCTAATATTTCAGTTATCCTGATAACAGGAAATAACGAATTTGAATATGCCAGACGGGCGGTAAAGATAGGAGTTTGCGACTACATAGTTAAGCCATTTGAAAAACAGGAACTTCTTCTTAGCCTTATGAAACTTCAGGATAACATAAACTGGGCTCAGGAATTAGAAAAGAAAGAATTAAGGGAAGAAAAGATGGAGACTGAGGATGTGGCTCGAACCATCCTCTATTCCAGAGATCAGGGCGAAGTGGCCAGAGCAACTGAAAAACTAGCTTTTCCAGGAAAAAGCTTCCTTGTATGTGGAATTCAGTTCAGGGCAAATGAAGCTCAGGATATGGAACTTCTCAGTAACTGGGAAACAGTAATCCAGGATATGCTTAGTGAAATGATAGAGATTGATGGAAAATTCATCGTTTTCAGAGATTACGAGTCTCATATCATCATTGTTCTTAATTTTGAAAATGAAACAGAAGCTAAGGGCTATATGGGCTATGAATTTACAGATCTTATTCAGATCGTAAGAAATCAGCTTAGTCTTGAAACATCCATTGCCATCAGTGAAATTTATAATGATGCGTCTATGATAAGAAATGGTTATTCAAAGGTGCTTCAGACCTTACGAATAAAGGGACCTGGACAGGTTTGGGACTGCAGAAAAAGAGAATATGACAGAGCAACAGTTGACCGTGAAAATGAGGCAAATAATAATACGTTGGATATCATTTCTGCCATCATACATGATCTTCATACAGGCAATGAGAAACAGCTCCTTGAAGATATAGATCAGGCCTGGGACAGGATAAATAATAAAAATATCATAGCCCCTATCAGTGAAGAAGGATTTGCTTCCGCCATAGTAAGTATACTTCTTACAGATATAATAACTGCCGGTTTATCATTAAAAGCTCTTTATGGAGAAAACTTAAAACCTGAATATTTTGTAGCTTCAGCTGCGAATACAGAAGAAAGAAAAGAACGTATTAAGGAATTATTTTTAAAGAGACTTGCCTTTGGAAAAGAAGGAAATGTAGAAGAGCCAGATGATGCTATCCAGACAGTTAAAAGCTATATGGAAGCAAATTTCTCTGACCCGGATCTTCAGATTTCAGACATGGTAAACCTTGTTCCGATGAACCAGACCTATCTTAGAAAGCTTTTTAAAGAAGACACAGGCATGACTTTAAATGAATATCTTACCAAGCTTAGAATGGAGAAAGCTCACAGTCTTATATTAGAGACTGAAGATAAGCTTAGCGATGTAGCTGAGAGTGTAGGATACATGGATGTAAGCTATTTTTCAAATTGCTTTAAAAAGTATTATGGCACCTCTCCAAAATCGCTGAGAGGATAAAAAACATACCTTCTGCCATAACAAATATGATATAATGCATTATATGTGACAAATTCCTATTTGATTAATAAGGGGAGATATTATGGCTAAGAAAAATGATAATAAAATCTGGAAGGATAGAAAAAGAAACTGGTGTGGTCTTCCTTGGACATTTACAATTTACAGTTTCGATGAAGAAAGAGTTTATGTAGAGACTGGAGTTTTAAATAAAAGACTTGATGAATGCCGTATGTACCGCATTCTTGACCTTTCAGTAACAAGATCTTTTGGTCAGAGATTATTTGGCATGGGAACTATTCATGTTCATTCATCAGATAGATCATTAAAAGATTTTGATTTTAAAAATGTAAAACATGTTATGGATGTTAAGGAACAGCTTTCTGAATTAGTTGAACAGATGCGTGATAAGAAACGTGTTACAAGCCGTGAATTTATCCATGATTCTGACCATGATTTTGATGGCCATGATGATTATGATGACGACGATTACGATGATCATCACTAATGTCGATGCAAGTATAGTGATATGACTATATTTTGTAAGATGATATTAGAATTATAACCTCATAGGTAAATATAATAAAAGACGCGAATGAATCCCATCAAAGAGGGTATGTTGAGCCCGCTGATGGGATTCATTCGCGTTTTGTTTTTTGGCGTCCGTCTATGGATTTTTTGAATTGCGTCTCGGGAGAGGACAATTTTACGCTGAAAATTAAAATTGTCAAAAAATATCTTGACATAAGTTCTTTTTGGGAATATACTTCAAATTGTATTAAATGTGATGAGGGGAAATTCATATATCTTATTCTTAGATATATTTTTCCATAAAAAAACGATGATATCTGATCTATAAAGGATTAGAGTATAAAAACTATAGAAGAATATGTATATAAATCCGGTATTTACCGGTTTATATAAAAAGAGCCCTAAGTA
>JAFOIV010000007.1 GCA_017420535.1 Eubacterium sp.
AATATAATGATATTGAAGTGAGTGCACTTAATACTTCTAAGCTTAATAAATTTAGAAAAGAGCATGTGGCATTTGTATTTCAGCAGTTTGCTCTTATGGATAAATATACAGTCCTTGAAAATGTTGAGCTTCCGCTTTTAATAAGGAATGTTCCTAAAAAAGAAAGACGAAAGAAAGCCATGGAAGTTCTTACATCACTGGGAATAGAGAAACTTAAAAATAAAAGACCTGCGAAACTATCTGGTGGTGAAAAACAAAGATGCGCAGTAGCAAGAGCAATAGCTGCAGATGTACCGTTGATACTTGCAGATGAGCCAACAGGTGCCCTTGATTCAGCTAACGGAGAAAATATCATGGAAATATTTACCAAGCTGAATAAAGAAGGAAAGACCATAATAATAGTAACCCATGATGAACACGTGGCATCATATTGCGAAAGAATAATAAGATTAAAAGACGGAAAAATAGTAGAATAAAGTGGCCATCACTCGCAAAAATATAGAGTCTGTATCATAAATTTGGCAATACCCAGCCAAAATATAATAAAGGACGCGAAGAGAATACCTCCAAAGGGCATGTTTTAGCCCGCTGGAGGTATTGCTCTGAGCGTCCATTATATTTTGGCGTCCGTTCGTCTATTTAATCAACGCCTTCTTTCTCCACTTTCCCTGTCTCCATCTTAGTCCCATACATATCGCACGGACGATCTCATCGCTGGCTGCGGCCATATGGGCCCCAACAACAAAGAGACCTAAGTGGATACCGAGAAGATAGGTACCTCCTACAGCACAAAGATACATGAAGATTACTGCAATGATAAGAGTAAATAATCCATCTCCGCTGGTCTTAAGAGCCTGGCCGTAAACGAGATTTGTTACACGGCCGAATTCTAAGATTATATCTACGAACAGAATCTGCTGAACAATTAAAGCCATTCTTGGATCATTTGTAAAAAGCGGCATGTATAAAGGAGCGGCAAGAGCGATAACTCCTTCAAATACTGAAGCACATACAGCACCAACTAAAGCAGCTTTTCTTGTACCCTTGTCGCATCTGTCGTAGTCTCCGGCTCCCAGTCTCCAGCCGGTCTGGATGGCATTTGCCTGGGCTAAGGCGGCGCCAAAACAGAAGGAGAAATTAGCTATCTGAGTAGCGTAGGATCTGGAAGTAACGTAGAAACCGGTGCTATCCATTTTATTAAGGAAGCTTATTATAAATGTCATAGCGATATTATAAGCCATTGTCTCTAAAGCAGATGGAAGGCCGACTTTAAGTATCATATTAAATATGTGACGTTTCTTCTCGCGGTTAGGATCCTCTTTTGCGTGGATTATCATTTTGCCAAGAACAATAACAATTGCAAGGTTTACAACACGGGAAAGAACGGTGGCACAGGCAACACCGGCAACGCCCCATTTTAAAATATAAAGGGAAATGGAATTAAAAATGAGATTAACAACATTTCCGATAATGGTTGCGATAAGAGGACCTTTTGTGTGTCCGAAAGCTCTTAAATAACTTGAAAATATTGGTATAAGGGCATTAAGGATGCAGCTTCCCCCAACAATCTTCATATAGGTAACGGCGTAATTTGAAAGGTTTGGGGCGATACCTACTGAATTAAGTATGTTTCCGGCAAAGTAGTAAAGGATAAAGCCGAGGAGTATTCCGACAGAGCCATTGAAAATAAGTCCTAAGTTACGTGCCTGATAGGCAACTCCTTCTTTTTTTGCACCGATATACTGGGTCATAACCGCAACAGCGCCATTACTTATAATAGAAAACATGATAACAAACATGCTTATATATGTGTTTGCTGTTCCCACAGCACCAACAGCTTCATCGCCTACAGAAGAAAGCATCAGAGTGTCTATCATACCTGCCAGCATATAGCATAAAGTTTCCAGGGTGATAGGTATTGCAAGTTGTTTTAAGGTTTTTGGTTCTTTCATCTGTAAGTCTCCTGTTGATGTGGAAAGTATTATTGTCAATGTTGATGTTAAATTACGCTGTATTTATAAAATCAGAGTTTTTTACAACGCGTTCAATAATGATATCAGATTAGAATTATAGTTCAAGCCTTTATTTTTTGTTTTTATATAAAAATTATGTCCACTTTTACTGTGGCACACTTTTGGGGGATGGCGAAAAAAATACAATAATGAGAGACTTCATTATGATAAAGTCTTGCACATAAACAAAGGCGTTTATGGAAAGAGATTTCCGTAAACGCCATTTTTTTTTGTTCGAAGGCATGCGCGAACCATATAATTAACCTCATTTTAGGGCGAGGACTGGAAGGAGACTAAAAGGTTATGGAAATCAATACAACGACAGTTGCGTGGACGCTTATAGCGGCAGCACTGGTATATTTCATGCAGGCTGGTTTTGCACTTTGTGAAGCAGGTCTTACAAGAGCAAAAAATACAGGTAACATTTTAATGAAGAATATGATGGACTTTTGTATAGGTACACCATGTTATTGGTTAGTAGGTTTTGGACTTATGTTTGGCGGAACAGGAAAGTTCATCGGTAAGTTAGATCCGCTTATCAGAGGTGCATACACAGCGGATAACAGTGTTGTTCCACAGACAATGCCACTTTGGTGCTATGTAATATTCCAGACAGTGTTCTGTGCAACAGCAGCAACAATCGTATCTGGTGCTATGGCAGAACGTACTAATTTTAAAGCATATTGTGTATATTCAGCAGCTATTTCACTTTTTGTTTATCCAATCTGTGGCCATTGGGCATGGGGCGGTGGATGGCTCGCAGAATTAGGCTTCCATGATTTTGCTGGTTCAACATGTGTACATATGGTCGGTGGTGTTATTGCCTGTCTTGGTGCGGCACTTCTTGGACCACGTATTGGTAAGTATGGTAAAGATAAGAAGGCAAGAGCTATTCCTGGTCATAATATGACAGCAGTTGCACTTGGTGTATTTATCTTATGGTTCTGCTGGTTTGGATTCAACGGTGGTTCAACTGTAGCAATGGATTCAGCTGAAGCAGCAAATACAGCAGCTCTTGTATTTATGAATACAAATCTTGCAGCAGCAATTGCAACAGTTGTAGCTATGTTATTCACATGGATCAGATATGGTAAGCCAGATGTATCTATGACACTTAACGCAGCACTTGCCGGTCTTGTAGCTATTACAGCAGGTTGCGATACAGTTACACCATTAGCTTCATTTTTCATTGGACTAGTTTCAGGTTTCCTTGTAGTATTCAGTGTTGAATTCTTTGATAATGTTGCACGTATTGATGACCCTGTTGGTGCAGTATCAGTTCATATGGTAAACGGTATCTGGGGTACAATCGCTGTTGGTCTTTTCTCAACAGGTAAAAATGGAACAGCAGCCGGTCTTTTCTATGGCGGTGGCGTAAAGCAGCTTGGAATTCAGGCTTTAGGTGTTGCTTCTATCGTAGTATATACACTTATTGTAATGTTTATTATATTTAAGCTCATCGATAAGGCTATCGGTCTCAGAGTTCCTGCACAGGTTGAAATAGATGGTCTTGATATTCACGAGCACGGTCTTGCTTCAGCTTATTCTGGATTTGCTATTACTGATGTAACAGACAATACAATGGAAATTAATGAAAATACAGACCTTGGTGAGGATGAATATGAATCAGCAACTGAGGCGCAGGTAAATGCAGCTGTTAAGGTTGTTAAAGCTGAATCAGTTGGTGATGTTGATACAGGAATTCATAAGGTATCTATCGTATGTCGTCTTAATAAATTTGATAAGCTTAAGAGAGAACTTAATGCTCTTGGTGTTACAGGTATGACAATGTACCAGGTAATGGGTTCAGGAGTACAGAGAGGTACATCAGAGAAATACCGTGGTACTGTTGTAGATTCAACTCTCCTTCCCAAAATCAAGGTTGAAGTTATCGTTGGTAAGATCCCGGTAGATGAAGTTATCGAGACAGCTAAGAGAGCGCTTTATACTGGTCATATTGGAGATGGTAAGATCTTCGTATATAACGTTCAGAAGGTTGTCAAGGTTCGTACAGGTGAAGAAGACCTTAATGCACTTAAGGATATTGAGTGATCTTTATTCCTATAATGTAACATTTTAGGATTAAGATATAATATATAGCAGGTTATATTGACATATTCATTAACCTGATATAAAATTTACTTCATTAATCGGACAAAGGCGTCCACAGTATTAACTGTGGGCGCCTTTTTTATTAAAAAAACGCAAGATGAAAGATGAAAAATAATAGAAATACAAACTGAAAATATTTGCTTTGGTTGACATAAAAGTGGGCCATAGTGCCAGGCACCTAGGTCCAAAAGGAGGGAAAATATGGTGAAAAAAGAATCAATTCAGAAAGAGATAGCCTTAAGGGCACATGAAATAATAGAAGAAAATAAGGGAAATATAAGAATGGGTGATCTGGCAGATTGCATGGGATACAGTCTTAAATATCTGGACAGATGCTATCATAATATATATGGAACATCAATGAAAAATACGGCAGTAAATGTAAGGATGAGACATGCCATAAGATTATTAAAAATGAATCTAACGGATAAAATATATGAAGAACTGGGTTATTATGATCAGGCTTATTTTATAAGACAGTGTAAGAAATATACAGGACTTACTCCAACACAGTTAAGAGAGGCAGATTTAGATTTTTAATCTAAATCTGCTTTTTTTTATTGAATGTTCATAGATTGATCATAAAATTCATTTTATGCATTTATTATAGAAAATTTCTAGTATTTTGTATATTTTAATATAAGTCCTAAACGAGTATAATCTACAATGTATGCTTATATACTTTAAACGGAGAAAGGAAAATTATTGTAATGGACGTACAAAATAATGGAATGAGACAGCAGAATTCTCTTACTAAAGAAGAATTCGATTTCTCACAATGGGCAATCAAGAGTCTTTATAATTATATAGATTCAAAGATTGTTGGACAAACACAGCTTAAGAATTCGCTTATTACTGCTCTTCTTGCAGATGGTCATATTCTTATTGAATCACTCCCAGGGCTTGCAAAAACAACAGCTGCAAAGTCACTTGCAGATGCTATAAATGGTAAATTTTCACGTATTCAGTGTACTCCGGATCTTTTACCAAGTGATATTACCGGTACAGAGATTTATCATCAGGATACTGGTAAGTTTGAGACTGTTTTTGGACCAGTTTTTGCGAACTTTGTTCTTCTTGATGAGATAAATCGTTCAAGTTCAAAGACTCAGTCAGCCATGCTTGAAGCCATGCAGGAAAAACAGGTTACAATCGGCAAAGCTACTTATCTTATGCCACAGGATATTTTCATGGTAATTGCCACAGAGAACCCTATTGAGCAGGAAGGTACATACCAACTTTCAGAAGCCCAGACAGACCGTTTTATGATCAAAGAAAAGATCACATATCCAAAGGCTGAGGAAGAATTTGAAATCTTAAACCGTATTGAGAACGGTGCTATTGATAGAAAGATAGATCCAGTACTTAAGATAGAAGATATTGACAGGGTACAGGAGATTGTAAAGAAAGTATATATTGATAATTCGATCAAACAGTATATTACTAGAATCGTAGATGCAACAAGAAAGGGAGTATCAAGCTATGTAAGAGAAGGCGCCAGCCCTCGTGCCAGCATAAACTTCCTTAAGGCAGCTAAGGCATCAGCTTTGATTCATGGAAGGAATTATGTTATTCCAGATGATGTTAAGCTTATGAAGAACCAGATCCTTCGTCATAGACTTGCTCTTACATATTCAGCAGTAGCAGATAACGTAGCAGTAGAGGATGTAATTGATACAATCGTTAATTCAGTAGAGGCACCATGAAAATAGATTATGATTATCTGGACAGGATAAGACGATTAGTTGAAATCTGTTCAAAAAGAAAAACTTCAGATATTTTAGATGGTGATTACAGGTCAAATGCTCATGGCAAGAGTCTTGATTTTGATGATCTTGCAGAGTATCACTACGGTGATGATGTCAAAGATATTGACTGGAAATCATCATCAAGAACTGGAAAAACTCTTATTAGAAGATATTTCGCGGACAGAAAGCATGACGTTTTATTTGTTTGTGATACATCAGATGCCATGCAGGGAGATACGCCTAATGGAGAAGCAAAACATGAGATTGCTCTTATGACGTTTGGCGTAGCTGCTTATATCCTTGGAAAACAGGGCGCAAGCTATTCCATGGTTTATAGTAAAGAGAAGGGAACATATCTTTCAGCGTTTTCATCTGGTTCAAATCATTTAGAGAATCTTCTTTACTCTTTTAAGAAGGGATTAGAAGAAGGTAAGGCAAGTAAGAATGTTGCCCAGATTTTAAAAGAAGTCTCAGAGAAATACTCAAGAAAGCTTATCATAGTCCTTATTACTGATACAGAAGGGCTGTTAAGCGTTGATGAAGAGGTTCTTAAGAGAGTAAATTATAAAAATGACTTATATGTATTTAAGATAGAAGACGCAATGCTTACATCTTATGATGCATTTGATCTGGATGTATCTAAAAAAGTAGATGTTCTTCTTTCAATGAATAGGAAACTTCATGATAAGGAAGTTGCTCTTAGAAACGGTATGAATAAAAAAATCGAGAAAACCTTTAGTCAGTATCCTTCATATTATTTGAGCATTTCCAGAGAAGAAGACATAATAGATACTCTTATAGATCTTTTTAAGTTTGGTAAAGGAATAAAGAAATGAAATATTCTGTAGGATTACAGGATCCATTTGGATTTAACTTAAAATTCTGGATTACTTTTATACTTATATTGGTAGGAATTGCGGCACTTCTTTATGCTTTGTCTGTGTATATCAATAAGCACAAGAAGATTAAAAAGAAGACATTCCTTACCGGAAAACGTCTGGAATGGCTTAAAAATAAGTATTTAAAGAGAATCGATAGAATAGAACAGGATTATCTCGCAGGCAGGATCAATATGAGAACTGCTTATCAGAGAATGAGTCACGATGTGCGTAAGTTTACAACCCGTGCAACAGGTAAAAAGATAAGCTCACTGGTATATGCTGAAATTGCAGAACTTCATCATACAAGGCTTACAGAGCTTATTGGAAAATATTACGCTCCTGAGTTTGCGTTAAGGGCCAACCCTGACATAGAAAGAGCATTTAGAGATACTAAGGAGTTGATCAGATTATGGTATTAACATTTAGAAATCCTGGCACACTCCTTTATGTATTGATAATTGTTTTTGTTGCTATCGGAGTGGCGTTATTTTTCAGGATAAAAAAGGAAAAGGATAAGTCAGGAATCAAGGCTGCAAATACCAAGAGGTTAAGAATGCTTGCCCTTTATAGAGTAAAGAAAATAGAAAGCATGCTGCTTCGTATATTCTTCTTTGTTGGACTTGGGGTAGGGCTTCTTTCAGCAGTTCTGTTATTTGCAAGACCTTATAAGAGTGTACCGGATAAGGATGATTTTAACGGAAGAGATATCATGCTTTGTATAGATATTTCTGCATCAAACTATTCAGGTATTGCAGATCTTACTGACGAACTTATTAAAACTGTTGAAGGATTAGATGGAGACAGAATAGGTATCTCACTTTTTAATACATCTAGTGTTCTTTATCTTCCTGTAACAGATGATTACAAATTCGCAATAAAGAAACTTACAGCTGTCTCAGAATATTTCAAGGCAGAAGAAGCTTTTCAGAAAGAATTTGGTGACAAATATGAATATACCTACGAAATCCCTGAAAGTGAAAGAGATAGATATGATGAGTTAAATGCTACTCTTTCAGCATTTGACCAGGGCACTACAGCAGGTTATGAGATTAAAGGTACTTCATGCGTAGGGGAAGGACTTGCATCTGCACTTTTCAGTTTTCCGGAACTTATGACTGAAAAGAGAACAAGGACACTTATTCTTATAACTGATAATGAACCAGAATATATTCAGAGTGAGCTTGTATCTCTTGAAGATGCCTGTCAGATGTGTGTAGCAGACGATGTTACAGTATTTGGTATCTATCCGGGAACAGATATAAAGAAATATCAGGATGGTTCTGAAAGAAGAGCTGAGTTTAAGAAGGCTGTAGAAGAGGCGGATGGTAAGTTCTATGAGAAGGATGCAGAGCTTGATGCAGAAAAGATATTAGATGATATTCAGGCTCAGTCCATAAAAGATACAGAACTTGCTGTTTCTACAAAGACGGTAGACAATCCTACGGGATGGTTCATATTACTTTGTATCTCACTGGGAATCGCATTTTTATGTGTCATTATTTCATTTATTGAAACAGCATTTTTAACATTTAAGAAGAAAAAATTATATCAGAAGATAGTATCTATTGTAATGGCGGTTATTATCATCGGCTGCGTTATCTGCATCGGAATAAGGCCTATGATGGTAGATGAAAATTCTGATATAAGAACAAATAACCTTGATGTTTGTATCATTGTAGATACCACTATCAGTATGTGGGCTGAAGACTACAACAACTCTCCGAGAATGGAAGGTGTTAAGAAAGATGTTGAAACTATAATTAATGCGCTTCCTGGAAGCTCATTTGCTCTTGTAAGTTTTGACAATTCAGCTCAGCTGCTTATGCCATATACAAAGGATATAAATGGTATAAGGGATGCGATTGATGATCTTAACATGCCAAATTACAGTACTGCACAAGGTTCATCCATTAATAAGATTTACGATGAAATGAAGCAGTTAGCGGATGTATCTGATGAAAAGAAAGGTGAGAGACGTACAATATATTTCATTTTCAGTGATGGTGAAACAACAGATGGGACTGAGCTGATGGATTTCACAAAGCTGGAAAAGGAAGTTGACGGCGGTGCAGTTATCGGATACGGATGCAGCAAAGGTGGACGAATGAATTATCCTGGTAAAGGATATGTTAAAGATACTTCAAAGGGTGTTAGTGCAAGATCTTATATAGATGAAGATAATCTTCAGAATTTTGCAAAGAAAATCGGAGTTCCATATATACATAGTGGAACTGTGGGCTATAACAACCTTATCTTTTCTGAAATTGATGTAATAAAGGCTTTAAGCCGTGATGCAGCAATAGAGTCAGGTGATACAACAGGAATGATAGAACTTTATTACTATTTTGCAGGAGTTCTTTCAGTTTTACTTGCAGCATGGCTTATAAGGGATATTTATAAAGGAGGATTATCATGAAAGAAACAATAACAAAAGTCATGAGAGTCCTTTGTGTTTTGTTAGTTGTATTTGCGCTGGTTTTGCTCAGCAGACTTATTATAAACAAAGCATTCCTTCATGATTATGGCAACAGGTCTTATAGAGAGATGCCTGAAGCATCACTTCAGTACATGCCATTAGGTGAGAATTATATCGCTCCCTATAATTTAGGAAATGTAAAATATAAGAAAGCTGATTATGACAGTGCCATAAGATACTATAATAAGGCTCTTAAACTTAATCCAACTGAAGAAGATGAATGTAAGATCAGGATCAATCTTGCCCTTGCTATGTGTCATAAGATCAAATTTAATGAGATAGATAAGAAGGATGCCAATTCCGTTCAGATTGCTATCGACCAGCTAAAAAAAGCTAGAAATGTACTTACAGAAAAAGGATGTGCATCAGAAGGGGTTATGACTGATGATGGACATTCCAAAGATGCTGAAAAATTAAAACATGATATTGATGCAAAGATCATGGAATTAGAAGCTTCTCAGCAGAATCCGGAGGACGATCCGAACAAGGATAAGAATAGTGGCGGAGATGCCAATAAAGATAAGGATAAAGCCAGTGACGGAGATGCTAATAAAGACAAAGATAATAGCCAGGGTAACGACAAAAAGGACCAGGATAAATACGGCGAAGATGGTAAGTATGGTAAGAAACAGCAGGATGATTTAAAGGATAAGCTTGAA
>JAFOIV010000055.1 GCA_017420535.1 Eubacterium sp.
ATAAGCTGAAGCATACTGTTACCGATGTAATCGATAGCCACTACTTTAAGGCCTGCAGCATTACCAAGATCATAGTATCCATGAACCATAGCTTCAGGTGCAGCAACTGCCATAACACGAAGCTGCTTCTGTCCTTCTGGGGTTGTTATCTCCTCAAGAACAGAACTTGAAACTATATAATCTTCTATACTAACTGGGAAATAATCTGATGCATTGGCCTGGATTATTTCCCTGATTTTTTTCGGTTTATCACTTGCAATAGTTACTTCTCTGTTAATAACCTTCTGTGAGTTCATAACAAAGATTGCATTTTTATTTGAGATACCATTTGTTGCTAACTGAGTACGAATCTCTGCAGCTATTCTATCAATATCTCTAATTACACCATCTTCAAAAGAATCTTCTGGTGTTTCAAATATTAAGACCTTATGGATATAGGTCTGCTTCTTCTCTGAAGGTGTTACCTCTACTATAGTAATACTTTCATTATTGATGTCTATTGATAAGACTTTTCCAGTTTTTGCCATCCTATAGCCTCCCTCGCTACGATTATTATAATTTGTTAATTATATCATGAAGACCATAGTCGGTCTTAAAATACCTTGTCATAAGTTGATATAATCCTTTAAACAATAAAACAAATAAATTTCAAATTTTACACTTAAAGATGGATACCCGCTGCGAGTCGGATACCCATCAAAAAGATTTCTTTTAATTATTTAGCCCAAATATCATGTGCTGATGGAACAAGTTCTGTCTTATTGATTAATACCTTGAATCCACCTTCAGGTGTAACAGCGACATGCCATACTGGTGTTGATGGAGCGCCCTTTCTAAGCTTTAAAGCAGGAGCGTTCTTACCAGCTGTTGATGTGAACTCATCTAAGAATGTCTTACCACTGTTCTGAACGCCAGTTGTAGCTTCAATTGTCCAAGCTGTCTTTCCATCAGCTGCAGCCTGAAGAATGTTAACATCCTTAGTCTTATCCATAGCACCAGAAATTTCTGTGTAAGCTGTTTCATCAGCTGCAGCTGACTGAGCAGCTGACTGAAGGATACCAGCGTTAGAAAGGTCAGATGATCTTCTTGACTTGTCAATGTAACGGATAAGAGCTGGAGCAAGTGCTGCAGCAAGGATTGCCATAATAGCAATAACGATAATAAGTTCTACGAGTGAGAAACCTTTGTTTGTCTTCTTCATAAATATTTTTCTCTCCTTTAAAATATTTGTTTATTGTTTTTTCATCCCTTATTTATAATATATATCATATCGCTCGCCCGAATGAATATATTCTTAAGGATTATATATAGAAGCCTTTCGGCTTACTACCAAAAATTAATACAGATTTTACTGACTGTCTACGGCTGAGTACATACTCATAATTGGTCCGTAAATAGCCATTACGATTACACCTACGATACCAGCCATAACAACCATGATAAGTGGTTCCATAAGTGTTGTCAGGTTATCTGCCATTCTATCAACTTCTTCTTCATAGAAGTCAGCAACCTTAGACATCATATCTTCGATATTACCAGTCTCTTCACCAATGTGCATCATCTGACTTACCATCGGAGGGAAGATATCCTGATCCTTAATAGGTTTTGAAAGAGGAACACCCTTTGCAACCTGTGTCTTACAATCCATGATCTTATCACGGATTACCTTATTCTTAATAACCTTTGCTGTCTGTTCTACTGCATCAATAAGTGGAATACCTGATGCAAGAAGCGTTGCAAAAGTTCTTGAGAATGTAGCTGCTGCTGATTTAAGATTAAGTGTTCCAAAGATTGGAAGCTTAAGTGCAAGGCTTCCCGTGAACTGCTGTCCAGTAGGAGTCTTATTGAATGTTTTAATCCCAAAAACAATACCTATAACAATCAATGCAACAAGCCAGCCCTGATGAATCAGCATGTTAGAGAAGGATACCAGCATCCTTGTAGCAAGAGGAAGCTTTGTTCCCATTTCAGCAAACATGGATTCAAATGTAGGAATAACTGCCACGAGCATTATTACAACTACAATTGCTATAACTACAAGTACTACGATAGGATATGTCATAGCACCTTTAATCTTACCAGTAAGTTTTGAACTCTTCTCAAACTGAGTAGCACATCTCTCAAAACATATTTCAAGTTTACCAGATGATTCACCAGCAGCAACCATGTTATAAAGAATTGCCGGGAATACATTTGGATGAAGTTTTAATGCATCTGAAAGGCTTCCGCCTTTTTGAACATGAACCTGTGCATCTCTTATAGCTTCCTGAAGGGTTTTATTATCCATCTGATCACCCATCATCTCCAAAGCAGAGATAACTGTAACGCCGGCCCTAAGCACAGCCGCAAACTGTTTACAAAAAACTGCCAGATCCTGTTCTTTTACTTTCTTCTTAAATAACGAAAAATCACCACCAGCGCTCATTTCCTTGCCGGCTCCTGTAACAGTATAGCCTTCAGATCTGAGTTTTGACTTGGCGGCATCTTCTGTATTTGCATCAACAATCTTCTTTATCGATTTACCTGTTCGGTCAACGACATTAAAAGAATATTTTGCCATCTTTAATCCTCCAACCCATTAGTCTTCTATCACTTTTTCTTCATTATACAACCTATCAAAAGTGAATGCAACGTTTTTGTTAATATTCCACATTTTATATGAACAATTTGTTAACAAACGGAAAATATTTGGTTAAGTTTAAGTTTTAGTAAAGATTCTTCTTCATCAACTGCATATCTACTGCATATGACAGTGCACTTTCCTTACTTATCATTCCGTTTCTATAAAGATCTACAAGAGAATCATCCATTGTGATCATGCCCATCTGTTTAGATGTCTGAATAGTTGATTCAATCTGATGAGTCTTTGCTTCTCTTATCTGAGCTCTGATGGCTGGAGTAGCAAGCATTACTTCAAAAGCTGCGCATCTGCCCTTACCTGACACTGTTGGTATAAGCTGCTGTGAGATAACACCCTCGATAACCTGAGCCAGCTGGATTCTAACCTGCTGCTGCTGGTGAGGAGGGAATACGTCAATGATACGATCCACAGTACTTGCAGCACCAATAGTATGAAGTGTTGAAAATACGAGATGTCCTGTTTCAGCAGCTGTAATAGCAATACTGATTGTTTCAGGATCTCTCATTTCACCTACAAGAATTACATCCGGATCTTCACGAAGAGCAGCACGAAGTGCATTTTCAAATGAAAGAGTATCCATACCAAGTTCTCTCTGATTAACGATAGACCTCTTATGATGATGTATATATTCTATAGGATCTTCAAGTGTGATAATGTGAGAACTCAAGTTCTCATTACATTTATTTATAATTGAAGCAAGGGTTGTAGATTTACCAGAACCTGTAGGTCCTGTTACAAGTACAAGTCCTCTCTTCTTTTTATAAAGTTCTACAACTGCAGGTGGAAGACCAAGAGTTTCAGGTCTAGGTATTATAGTGTCGATCTTTCTGTATGCGGCAGCCATATTACCCTTATCCATGAAAACATTAACACGGAATCTTCCTTTCTCTCCGACAGAATATGCAAAGTCGCATTCACCTCTGTCTTTAAGAATAGCTTTCTGTCTCTCATTCATTGTCATTCCGATACTTTCTGCAGCGTCTGTAGCCGAAAGTGGTGGAACATTTACATCCACAAGCTTACCAGCAATACGGAACTTAGGTGGGATACCTACTGCAAGATGTATATCAGATGCGTTCTGGTCAACTGCTAAACTAAGCAGTTCGTCCATATCGATCATATATCATCCTCCTGATATTTATTGTTATTGTCTTTATAAAAGAATTAAAAGCTTTCAAAGCTCAAATTCAAATTATACTTTTTAATAGTCGTCACCAGCTGTGTAGGTGATCTTCTTCATTTCTTCAATAGAAGTAATTCCATTAAGTACATGTCTTCCTGCTGACATGCGGAGTGTTGACATACCCTCTTCAAGAGCTTTCTTTTCAATCACATCCGCTGTAGCACCTTTAGCTATAACTACCTGAAGAGCTGGTGAAACAGCCATCATTTCATACACACCGATACGTCCTGAATAACCCGTATCATTACAAAGTGGACATCCTTTCGGCTCATAGATTACTACATCTTCTGAAAGGTCCTCCACTCTAAGAGCCTTCTTTTCTGCTTCTGTTGCAAGTCGAGGCTGTTTGCAAGCCTGGCAGAGACGTCTAACAAGTCGCTGCGCGATAACACCTACAAGAGCATCTCCAATGATATAAGGTTCAATACCCATATCAATTACACGGGTAACTGTTGAAGCAGCAGAGTTAGTATGAAGTGTTGATACAACAAGGTGACCGGTGATAGCGGCCTGTACCGCGATAGTTGCTGTCTCGCCATCACGGATTTCTCCTATCATTATGATATCCGGATCCTGACGAAGGATGGATCTAAGCGCAGCTGCAAAGGTAAGTCCTGCTTTTGCATTAACCTGTACCTGATTTATTCCATCAATATTTGCTTCTACAGGGTCTTCAACTGTTATGATATTAACATCTTCTGTATTAAGTTCTGAAAGTGAAGTATATAGTGTTGTAGATTTACCTGATCCTGTAGGTCCTGTTACAAGGATGATGCCATGAGGATTACTAAGTATACCATCAAACGTTTTAATTTCTTCAGGCGAGAATCCAAGACCAGACTTAGGTTTTGTAAGTCCATCCTTGGAAGTAAGTCTCATAACCGTCTTTTCTCCATATACTGTAGGAAGAATAGATACACGGACATCAAACTCTCTTCTGTCTACCATAATAGTGATACGACCGTCCTGAGGTTTTCTCTTTTCCGCTATATCCATGCCACCTACAATCTTAATACGGGCACTGATAGCCGATGAAAGAGACTGATCATAACTCATTACCTGTTTTAAAGCACCATCTATTCTATATCTTACACGGACATAAGTTTCCATAGGCTCGATATGAATATCAGAAGCCCTCTGTCTTACACCGCCTTCAATTATCTGATTTACAAGCTGTACAATAGGAGAATTGTCGATATCAGCATTTGCTGCAGCCTCTTCTTCATCCAACACCTGATTAGCCTGCTGCTCAAGTTTAAACTTCTCAGCCGCTTCCATAGCAGACGCACTACCGTAGTATTTTCCGATAGCATCATTGATATCCTCTTCAAAAGCAATAAGAGGATCAACCTGATATCCCGACGCAATACTTAAATCATCTATTGCGGAAAGATCCATAGGATCTGCCATGGCAACTTTAAGAATATTAGCATTATGATCATCAAAAGCTATCGGCATAGCCTTATGCTTACGTACCAAAGGTTCCGGTATAAGATTAATAACCGCATCATCTATTTTGACTGTTTTTAATTCGACATAATCGATACCCATCTGGGTAGTAAGAACCGTGATCAGAAGTTCACGACTTATGAACCCCAAATCCATTATAACATTACCGAGTCTTCCACCAGTTTCCTTCTGCACTACAAGTGCCTGTTGAAGCTGATCCTCGGTGATAGCACCCGCCTCTACAAGCAGATCCCCGATTCGGATC
>JAFOIV010000056.1 GCA_017420535.1 Eubacterium sp.
AGACCACATTATTAAATATCATGGGAATGATTGAAAAAGCAGATAAAGGTGATCTGTATCTGTTTAATAAGAAGAATCCTGATATCAGAAAGGCAAGTGGTAGAAAAATATTAAGAACTGAAATGACTTATGTTTTCCAGAACTATGGCCTGGTAGAGGATAAGACAGTTCAGTATAACTTAAATATTGCATCACATTTCACGGATGTTAGCGAAAAAGATATTGAAGAGGTTTTAACGAAAGTTGGACTGGATAAAAGTATATTAAAAAGTAAAGTATATACTCTTAGTGGTGGAGAACAGCAGAGAGTTGCTATAGCAAGAGTATTCCTTAAGAAATGTAAATTACTGCTGGCAGACGAACCAACAGGAAGCCTTGACGCAGGAAATAAGGAAATAGTTATGAAACTATTTGAAAGGTTAAACAAAGAAGGAACAACTATAGTAATGGTAACTCACGATGAAGAAATCCTCAAATACGCCACCAGAATAGTAGAGTTATAAAATTGGCCATAACAAGAGTGTGTGAAAGTTTTTCTGTAAATAAGATATCCTAAGATAATTGACGAGCTGTATGGCGGTATGATTACCGTTGTCCAGCTCGTTTTTGACTATACCTAATCCCATTGATTTCGTCAAGAATTATGATAGAATTGGTATACAATTATACTACACTTTTTTCTACTATTCATTTTATTTGGGAGAGATTGAATGAAAACGGGACTTAAAACAAAAAAAAGCCTGGGCATTAAAATCGTAATTGCACTTATAGTGATGATGCCGGCTTTTGCACTCACAGATATCGGATTCGATTCGAAGGATACTGCACTCATTATCGTTGGCTTTCTGTTATTTGTTCTTGATAATATAGCTATTACACCGATTGCTGTTTCAAGTGTGCGTAATGATATGAAGGATTGGGAAAATGCTTTCTATAACTCAACTCTTGCCAAAAGCAAAGAAACCGAGGATTACTATTTAGTAGAAACACCGCTGCCATTTGAGAGGAAGATGTTTTGTGCTGTTCTTTGTAGGCGGCTTCTTGGAACTATCTTTATAGCACTTTTTATAGCACTTTGTCTGTTTTTGCTTGTACGTTTTGGTCCAATTCAGTATAAGTTGCTTCACTCCGATAACATAAAGGGAGTTTTGGCAAATGATTCGTACAGACTTTATAAAGCCAGAAATGCAGCTAGTTGTGCTACACTCATATTATATTTTGTATCACCATTTATATTATCGATATTTGCATACTTAATAGCCATAACAATTTGCGAGCTTAAGGTCATTTCCGGCCACAAATACATAGCCTATCGTGCTATCGTAAATTGCGTTGATTCTAATGGAATAAAGGTAGCCCATGATGAAATGTGCTATATAGCGAAAGATTATACGCTGATTGGTGTACGTAAAAATCAGTTAAATTTTACACCCGTAACATTCGTGTTTATTCCTGATGATGTGCTTGTACTTCCTGATATCTAAGCAGAACAAGAGGATATTTATATATATAATTTTGTATGATTAAAGGTTCCCGATAAGTATATTTCTATGACAATATTTGCATAACAAAAAAGAAAGTCATAAAAAGAATACATTTCCATGGCCATAACATCAAAAAAGGAAAGGCACGAAAGCACATTCTTAGTGCGCTCGTACCTTTCCTTTTTTGGGCAGACGGCCATTTAATCTATTTTTTTTTGCTTAGGCCATTCCAAGGCCCTGTTGTATAAAAATAAACTGACATTCCAGCAGCTATCGTCCATCCTATTGGCCATGCACACCAGATTCCTGTGGATTTTAGTGCGGTGTGAGAAAGTACTATAGCAAGTACAACACGGAGGATCAGGTCGGTGAAGGTTGAACACATGAATTTTCCCATCATGGATGAACCACGGAGAAAACCATCGGCAACCAGCTTTGCCGAAATGATAAGATAAAATGGGGCTACTATCCTAAGAAACAGTACTCCGGAATGCTGAGCTTCATAAGAAGGATTATCCATAAAGAATATAAGCAGATATTTACCTAAGGATGTATAGATAATGATAAGTGGTATGGAAAGGAGCCATATCATTTTAAGGCCTGCTTTAAAACCTTCTGGAATACGTTTGAGTTTGTGGGCACCGATGTTTTGAGCAGCGTAGTTGGAGATGCCATTTCCAAGAGTAGTAAAGGAAGTGATAACCAGGTTGTTCAACTTTATAGCGGCACTGTACCCTGCCATGATGCCGGGACCAAAACCGTTGATAAGACGCTGGATAATGATATTTCCTACAGATATAAAGCTTTGCTGTAAAATGCTAGGAATAGCCACCTTGCTGATCTTTAACAGAAGAGAGAAGGAGAAAAACTGTATCTTTCCTTCATTTGGAATGGCTTTAAGTCTGATGAATATTACTAAAAGCGCAAGGAAACAGCTGATTCCCTGGCAGATAAATGTTGCCCAGGCAACTCCTGCAACACCCATTTTTAAGCCGGATACAAACCAGATATCCATTAAGATATTTGATACGGAAGAGGCGGCAAGGAAATAAAATGGGGTTTTAGAATCCCCTAAAGCTGAGAAGATTCCGGTTGCAATATTATAAAAAAGTACAAATGGAAAGCCCCATATATAAATATCAAGATATATTTTTGAATCATTAAAAACTATGGATGGAGTTTTGATGAGTTTAAGAAGATCTGTAGCAAAGGCTGTGCCAAAGATCATTAATATCACGCAGATCACACCGCTCATTATCATGGCAGTAGAAATGGTGGATTTCATTTTATTATAGTTTTTAGCTCCGAAATAAACGGAGGTGATGACGGAACATCCAATATTACAGCCAAAAGCAAAGGCAATAAACAGAAGAGTGATCTCATAACTGTTTCCAACTGCGGCCAGAGCGTTTTCACCGATATATCGTCCGGCGATAAGGCTGTCGGCAATGTTATATAATTGTTGAAAGATAATGCTTCCAAATAAAGGAAGGCAGAATGCCCAGAGAACTTTGTCAGGTTTTCCAATTGTAAGATCTTTATTCATATCATCAACTTCCTTTCATTCTTACAGAGGATTAACACAAGTTTTAATTATATTCCTATTAAAGATAGTTGTAAAAAGAAATATTAACAGATATATTAATATCTGACTGAAAATTATGAAAAGAGGCTGAACTATGGAAAAGAAAAAAACGCTGTTTGGAAACGGGAAATTTTATGGCATGGCCCTTTCTCTGGCGGTTCCTATTATGATCCAACAACTTATTCAAAGTCTTGTATCACTTATTGATAATTTTATGGTATCAGGACTTGGAGATGTATCTATGTCCGGCGTAAATGTTGCAGGTCAGGTGCTTTTTTGCTTTATGATATATCTTAATACCATCTGCATGACTGGAGGAATATTTTTAACACAGTTTTTTGGAGCTGCGGAAAAAGAAGGAATGCAGCAGGCCTTCAGATTTAAACTTATCATGGGGTTTGCAGCATTTATACCATTCTTTTTAGTATGTATGGTTTATCCAAGACAGGTGATGTCGCTTCTTTTGATCGGAAATAGCGAGGCCGGTCTTATACTTGATGAGGCGGTAAAATATATGAGAATAGTATTCTTTATGGGAATTCCTATGACCATATCTGTCTCAATAGCCAGCTCCCTTCGTGATATGGGAGATGTAAAGACTCCTCTTTATATAACTGTAGTTGCAACCCTTACAAATACATTTTTTAATTATCTTCTTATTTATGGCAATCTGGGTATGCCAAGACTTGAAGTAAAAGGGGCTGCAATAGCCACTGTAATAGCAAGAGTGGTAGAAGTTATCCTGTTTATCATTATCTACATTAGGAAGAAACCTGAATTTGCCTTTAAGATCAAGGAGACATTTAAAGTGGACTGGCCTCTTTTTAGAAGAATCCTTAAGAAGGGGCTTATGATACTTTTTTCAGAAATGGTCTGGGTTTTATCGGAGACACTTACCACTGCCATATATAATGGAAGAGGTGGAGCTGATGTAGTTTCAGGCATGTCATCAAGTTTTGCCATAGCAAATCTGTTCTTTGTATCATTTGCGGGAATCTATTCAGCAACTGGTGTTATCTTGGGAAAGACTCTGGGGGAAGGAAATATCGAAAAGGCCAGAAGAGAAAGCATATGGCTTCGTTCGGGAGCATTTATCTTTGGCATATTTATGACTTTCTTTGGACTTGCCACCACTTTGCTTATACCGGTTGTATTCAGCAGGCTGAGCCTTAGTGCCATAGGTATAATCAAAAATATGGTTATTTTAATGGCGGCCTTCATGCCGGTATGGGTTTGTATGAATGCTCAAATGGCTATAGCCAGGGCAGGTGGTGATACTGCCATGGGAACATACACTGATGCATCTCTTACTATTTTTTTGATGATCCCTATGGTGCTCATCCTTGGAATTTATACAAAATGTGGCCCGGTTATGCTATATGGATTAGTTAAATGTATCGATGTGATAAAGATAGTTGTTTTCCGTATCTGGTTAAAGAAAGAGAGATGGCTTAAAAATCTCACAGTTGCATAAGAGATTATTTATGGGAATCTAAGGAACTGTAAGGAAAGCTAAGGAATATTTTTAAGGAGTAGAATCTATGGGACATTTATATTTTGTAAGACATGGACAGACTATATGGAATGTAGAAAATAAGATCTGTGGAGCTACAGATATTGAACTTACTGAATTTGGTCATGAACAGGCTATAAAGACTGGAGAGCTTATAAAAGAGCAGGGGATCAAAGCGGATGAGATAATCTATTCACCTTTGGTCCGGGCGAAAAACACAGCCCTTCATATTGCAGAGATCACGGGGATTCCTGCCAGAGAAGAAGTAAGATTAAAGGAACAGAATTTTGGTAAATATGAATCAACTCCTAGAGATGGAGCAGAATTCATGAAGGCTAAGGCATCCTTTGCGGATCATTATGAAGGTGGAGAGTCAATGCTTCAGCTGGCTCAGAGAATATATAATCTTCTGGATGAGATAAAGGAACAGGATAAGACTTATATACTGGTGGCTCATAATGGAATAGCCAGAATGGTCAATTCATATTTTAATGATATGACCAATGAAGAATTCGCAAGATTCGGTGTAAAGAACTGTTCAGTGGTGGAATATGTTTGGTAATACCAAGCTAAAAAACCTTTATGACAAAGTTGTGAAAGTGTCTAAATTCAACTTTAAATCGTACAAAAAAGTTCGTTATTAAATAAGATTATTCTTGATTTAAGACTTTTATGATAGGATAGTGTTGTGGTGGTATGACCATCACAATGCTATTTTTTTTATAAGCATATTTTTAAACAACTATCTTTAAAGGGAGAATGATATATGAGCCAAAAAGGAGATCCACACTATCCTCTTAGACCAGAATGCGCAAATGTTGACGAACCAATGAGAAAACCGGTTGTGAAATTAGGAAAGATGATCACTGACCGTGTTCCTATCAAACTTGGTATGAAGAAGATCACAAAAGATGATCCAGAATACTGGGCAGTTGCGAGACTTTGTACTGATGAAGAAGCTGAACTTGCACTTAAGTTTGGTGGAATAAGAAAGCCAAAGACATTTAAAGAATTAAAGAAATTATCAGGACTTGAAGATGAAAAGCTTCAGAAAATGCTTGATCATATGTCATGGACTGGACTTATTGAGTGGAATTATGAAAACCCAGAACATGAGAAGCAGTATGTGCTGCCTATGTTTGTTCCAGGTTCAGCCGAGTTCTCAAATATGAATAAGGATCTTATTGAAGAGCATCCAGAAATGGGAATGTTTTTTGAGCATATGACAAGACTTCCTCTTGAGAAGGTTACAAAGATCGTACCTCCAGGAGGAGCTGGTATCGGAATGCATGTTATTCCGGTTGAAAAAGCTATTGATATGAATAATGAAGCTATCAGCATTGAGAAGATTTCTCATTGGCTGGATAAGTATGAAGGCAAATATGCCAAGTCACCTTGTTCATGTCGTCGCAGCCGTAAAACTTATGATGAGGGCTGTGGTGATGTAGAAGATGGATGGTGTATTGCTGTTGGTGATATGGCTGACTATGTTGTTGAAACAAATAAGGGCGGCGTTTATATCACAAGAGAAGAAGCACTTGAGATTTTTAAGAAAGCAGAAGATAACGGATTCGTGCATCAGATCACAAATATAGATGGTGAGAATAAGATATTTGCTATCTGTAACTGTAACGTAAATGTTTGTTATGCACTTCGTACATCACTTCTTTTTAATACACCAAATCTTTCACGTTCAGCTTATGTGGCAAAGATTGATAAGAGTAAATGTGTAGCTTGCGGACGCTGCGTTGAGTTCTGTCCTGCAGGTGCAGTTAAACTTGGACAGAAGCTTTGTAAGAAGGATGGATCAGAAGTTCAGTATCCTAAGCATCAGCTTCCTTCAGAAAAGAAGTGGACAGAAGCTGACTGGGATTGGGATTACCGTGATAATAACCGTATCGAGTCCCATGCTTCAGGAACAGCTCCTTGTAAGACAGCCTGCCCTGCTCACATTGCAGTTCAGGGTTATCTTAAGCTTGCAGCTCAGGGTAAATATAAAGAAGCACTTGAACTTATCAAGAAGAATAATCCTCTTCCAGCAATCTGCGGACACATCTGTAACAGACGTTGTGAGGATGCATGTACAAGAGGTACTATCGATCAGGCTGTTGCAATCGATGAAGTTAAGAAATTCATTGCAATGCAGGATTTAAATAAAGAGACACGCTTCATACCAAAGAAGGTCATTCCACGTGTTGATGGTGACTTTAGTGAAGATAAGGTTGCTATCATCGGTGCAGGTCCTGCAGGTCTTTCATGTGCCTTCTATCTTGCAGAAAAAGGATATAAGCCTACTGTATTTGAGAAGAATGAAAAGGCCGGCGGTATGCTGGTTTATGGTATTCCATCTTATAAGCTTGAGAAGGATGTTATCGAAGCAGAAATCGATGTTATCCGTGAAATGGGAGTTGAGATCCGTACAGGCGTTGAAGTAGGTAAGGATATCACTCTTGATGAATTAAGAAAACAGGGCTATAAGGCTTTCTATATTGCTATCGGATGTCAGGGCGGACGTATGGTTGGCGTACCTGGTGAAGATGCAGAAGGTGTTACAACAGCCGTTGATTTCCTCAAGGTTGTAAATGCCACAGAAAAGTACGATATCAAGGGTGATGTTGTAGTTGTAGGTGGCGGAAATGTTGCTATTGACTGTTCAAGAGATGCAGTTCGTGTAGGCGCTGCTAAGGTTACACAGCTCTGTCTTGAAGGAAGAGATATAATGCCTGCTTCAGATGAGGAAGTTGAAGAAGCTGAATCAGATGGAGTAGAGATCAAGTGTGGATGGGGTCCAAAGGAAATCCTTAAGGATGAAAATGGAGCAGTTAAGGGTATTGTATTTAAGAAGTGCCTTTCTGTAAAAGATGAGACAGGACGTTTCAATCCATCTTATGATGAAAATGATACAATAACAATTGAATGTAAGCATGTAGTTCTTGCCGTTGGTCAGAGCATTCAGTGGGGTAACTTACTTGAAGGATCAAAGGTAGAATTAGGAAGAGGAAATGGTGCCGTAGCTGATCCTGTAACATATCAGACAGCAGAGCCAGATATCTTCGTAGGTGGTGATGTTTATACAGGACCAAAGTTTGCGATTGATGCTATAGCAGCTGGTAAAGAAGGCGCTATCTCAATACATCGTTTTGTACAGCCTCATACATCTCTTACAATTGGTAGAAATAAGAATAGTTATGTTGAATTAAATAAGGACGACATTCTTGTTGAGTCTTATGACAATTCAAAACGTCAGGTTCCAGGCAAGAAGGATCCTAAGGCTCCAAAGAGTTTTAGAGATAACAAGGCTGTATTTACTGAGGAACAGGTTAAGAAAGAAACAGCCAGATGTCTTGGTTGTGGAGCGAGTGTAGTAGATGATAATCACTGCATAGGCTGTGGAATATGTACAACAAAGTGTGAATTTGGTGCTATCACTCTTGAACGTGTAAATCCAGAATGTTCTGTAATGCGTAAGAGTGAGGACAAATTAAAGTATATCCTTCCATATGCAGCAAAGCAGGCGATTAATATTAAGTTTAAGAAAAAGAAAAAAGATTGATCTATGCATGAACTTGGAGTAGTTTTTAAGATCATTGACGACTTAAAAGAAGTTGCAGTCGAAAATGATATTGATAAAATCAGCAAAGTAACAATCAGTCTAGGAGAGGTTTCTACTGTTATTCCAGATTATCTTCATGATTGCTGGAAATGGGCTAGAAAACGTACACCTCTCTTAGAAGAGACTGAACTTGCTATCGAAACAATTCCAGCCATTACATATTGTGATGACTGTAAACAAACCTATGAAACCGTGAAGTATGCCAAAGTGTGTCCTCATTGTAAAAGTGAGAACACATGGCTGATTCAGGGAAATGAATTCCTTATTAAGGAGATCGAAGTACCTGATCCAGATTGAATCGAGGATTAAAAAATGAAATTCGAGAAACTTACCGTACCGTCACAGAAAGATTTGTTTATTAGAAAGATCCAGGATATGATCCTGTCTGGAGAATTAAAGATCGGAGAGAAGATTCCGCCAGAAAGAGAACTGGCTGAAAAGATGGGAGTCAGCCGTACCATTGTAAATACAGGTATTGCTGTCCTTGAAAACCAGGGATTTCTTTCTATCATTCCAAGACAGGGCGTATTTGTAAATGATTACAAGAGAAATGCTGGTGCAGACACTTTGAATGCTATAATGCGTATCAAAGGGGATGTGATCAGTGATTATGATATAAAATCAGTCCTTGAGATCAGATGGGCATTGGAAAAGCTTGCTATAAGAAATGCCATTGAAACTATTACTGAGGAAGAAATCAGAGAACTAAGAGATATAGTAGAAGAACTAGGACAGTCTGAATCCCCTCAGGAAGCAGCAGAAAAGGCT
Organism: Eubacterium sp.; assembly: GCA_017420535.1. GTDB lineage: Bacteria > Bacillota > Clostridia > Lachnospirales > Lachnospiraceae > Eubacterium_Q. The sequence goes on from JAFOIV010000056.1 coordinate 8,964, forward strand.
TTTGAATTCTACATAAAAATGGCAGAGATTGGTGAAAACCAGTTTTTAGAGATAATCATCGCAAACTTCCGTCTGCCTTGTATTGCAATGTGGGTACGCTTCTGCAGGATTTATGGAATACATATATTGTTTAAACATACCCTTACTTCATGGAATCTCCTTAAAAAAGGAGATTATAATGAAGCTCTTGAATGGGTTGAGAAATTAACTAAAGAAGCAATAGATGGCAAATATACACTCTATGAAAAGGATTTAAAGAATATATGAATAAGAGAGAATTTGACATTCTTGAGGTAAAATCGAATATTCTAAATGATAATGAGAAATCTTCTGAAAATGTCAGAAAGATTTTAAAGGATAGTAATGTTTTTATGGTTAATCTTATGGCTTCTCCAGGTGCCGGCAAGACTACAACTCTTGTAAGAACTATAGAGGCATTAAAGGACAGGTATAAGATAGGCGTTATGGAAGCTGACGTGGATAGTGACGTAGATGCCATAACAGTTCAGAATGCAGGTGCTAAGGTTATCCAGCTTCATACAGGTGGATCATGCCATATGGATGCTAATATGACAAAAGAAGGAATAGAAAAATTAGATATCAGTGATATCGATGTGCTTTTCCTTGAAAATATAGGCAACTTAGTGTGCCCTGCAGAATTTGATACTGGAGCTGCAAAAAAGGTATGTATCCTTAGTGTTCCAGAAGGTGATGATAAACCTCTTAAATATCCACTTATGTTTCAGGTGAGTGATCTTTTACTCATAGGAAAGATGGATGTTATGCCAGTATTTAACTTTGATGTGGAAGCATGTAAAAAGTATGTAGCAGACTTGAATCCGGATATGGAAGTGCTTCCTGTTTCAGCCCGTACTGGCGAAGGTTTTGATAAATGGATAGAGTGGCTTTTAAAAGAAATCCAGGAATTCCGAAAGAAGGAGGCATAAAGATGAGAGTAATAGAATTAAACCGTTCTATCACGGACTCAAATGATCGTGATGCCGATAAGCTTAGAGAGATCATGAAGCAAAAGAAGATTCTTATGTTCAATCTTATGTCCTCTCCAGGATCGGGAAAAACAACACTTTTGTCCAGGGTTATTAAAGACATAGGCAGTGACTTTAATATTGGTGTAATGGAGGCAGACATTGCATCAGACGTGGACGCAGTAAGAATAGAGGCATTAGGAGCAAGAGCTATACAGGCCCATACAGACGGCATGTGTCATATGGATGCAGGCATGACTAAAAGAGCTTTAGAAGCTATGGGCGATGAAGATCTTAATCTTATATTCCTTGAAAATGTTGGAAATCTCATATGTCCAGCGGAATTTGATACCGGATCAGGAAAAAATATCATGATCCTTAGTGTTCCAGAGGGTGATGATAAGCCACTTAAATATCCACTTATGTTTGAAAAGAGTGATGCTCTTATCGTAACAAAGATGGATACAAAAGAGTATTTTGATTTTGATACAGAAAAATGTATCCAACGGGTTAAAAAAATAAATCCAGATATAGAGATCTTCTTTGTCTCTGCATTAAATGGAGACGGAATGAAGGATTTTTATGATTGGATCAAAAAATCATATGAAAAATGGTGTGAGTAAAAAGAGTGAGTAATAATAGTTAAGCAAGGAAACTGTTTTTAATCTCTTTTTAATCTGTTTAATAAAATATTAATGTGTAATAAACTGCATGTTATGTTATATTTTTTTTGAAAGCTAAGGGTTAAAAACTCTTAGCTTTTTAAATAGAAAAAATGGACAAACGGAGGTTTATTATGGAGGCAACTAAGGAAAAAAAGCAACAGAGCTTGGTAAAGAGAATCTTTAAGGGAATTGGAAAAGTTATAGGCATATGGTTCCTATTATGTTACTGAAAATAATGATAAAATAAATTATACTTTCTTTGATAGTAAATCAGATAAGGTAGCAGTTATTCTGCCAGGATATGGATGTGCTTCAGTACGTTATGAATTTGATTCGCTCATAAAGGAATTAAATGATGACTATAAGATTCTTGTAGTTGAACCATTAGGCTATGGACTTAGTGATGTAACTGATACAAAAAGAAGCGTAGAGAATTACTGCAGTGAATTACATGGGCTTATTTCTTCTTTAGGTTATGACAGATATACTCTCATGGGACATTCTATTTCAGGAATGTATGCGGTATACTATGCTAATACATATACTGATGAAGTGGAAGCATTTATTGGAATTGATGCATCTGTACCGGCCCAGACAAAGATGGATACATGGTACGCAAAACCAAAGAATATGAGCATCTTATATAATGTACTTAGTTTTGCAGTAGAAAAAACTGGAATATATCGTTTTATGACAGAGCTTTCATTTAATGAAACCCGTAACAGCATTCCAACTCTTTCAGATAAGGATGCAGAAAATTACAAGGCACTTTTAGTAACTGTACCAATGAATAAGACACAGGTAAATGAGATGGATTGCCTTGGAGAAACAGTTGATAAAACAATAAATATGAAATTCCCTGAATCAGTGAAAGTATTATATGTGCTTTCAAAAGATAACTGTGATACTATGCCTGAATGGGAGCAGATGCATAAAGATCTGATAACAAATAAAGATAGCAAGGTTGTTGTAATAAGAGGGGCCCATTACCTGCATCTTACAAATTTACAGGGCCTTGTAAGAGAAATTAAAGGATTTAAATTATGAAAAATGAGTATAAGACAAAATCTAGAAATGCCATCTTCGAATATTTAAAAGAAAACAGAGATAGAAGATTTACAGCAAGGGATATAATGGATACATTTTCTGATCAGGGAGAAGAAGTGGATAAATCCACTATCTACCGTAATCTGGAGAAACTCTGTAAAGAGGGGCGCCTTATAAGCTATAAGGATAAAGACGTTAACGGAACCTGTTATCAGTATTCTGAGGATAATAAGGAATGCAACTGTCATATCCATGCCAAGTGTTCTGTATGCGGAAAGATCTATCATCTTGATAATAAGCTATTTGAAAATGTTGAAAAAGATCTTTTAGATAAGTACGGTATTGATATTGATTATGGAAAAACTGTAATCGCAGGAAAATGCAACAACTGCAGGAAGAGTTGATGATTAATCAGGAAAATTTAGTAACTGCAGGAAGAGTTTATGATTGATCAGGAAACTGAAATTGACAAAGGCCTGAAATATGAAATATAATAATTTGCAACAATGTTGCAAATACAGAAGGGACAGGAAAAATATGGAAACAGCAATTTATGTTTTTTCAGGCTTTTTAGGCAGTGGTAAAACCTTATCGATTCAGGAAACCATCTTAAAAACATTTACATATACAGGCAAAACTTCAGTTATCATCTGTACTGAAGAGGGAGAATACTGCTATAGAAAAGACGCTTTAAAGGATGTGGGAATAGAAGTTGTTGAAGTTGAATATAAAGAAGACTTTAACGAGGCTTTTTTAGAAAGAATAAAGAAAGTCTATGATCCTTTGAATGTTTATATAGAATATAACGGAATGTGGGATGTTGAAGATCTTATAAAAATGAAAAAGCCAGAAGGGTGGTATATAGAAACTATCTTTGGTCTGGTGGATTCTACTACCTATTCCATGTATCTTAAGAATATGCGTCAGATGATCATGACGCCTTTAAGAAGTGCAGATGTGGTGATATTTAACAGATGTGATGATCTAAATAAGGGTGAAGTTAGAAGACAGCTAAAGATCTTAAATGGCAGAGCTGAAGTCTTTTTTATTAAGAAGGATGGAAGTGTTGATAACAATATAGAAGATCTTATCTTTACTACAGAAAATGGTATATTACACATCACAGATGATATATTCTGCAGCTGGTTTGTTGACTGTCTTGAGAATTCCGATAAATATTATGGAAAGACCGTTAGATTTAAAGGGATGGTAACTGATCAGCTTAGACTTATGAAAGGTCAGTTTTTTCTAGGAAGAAAAGCTGCAATCTGTTGTGAAGCTGATGCAAGTCTTGTGGGCTTTATATCAGAATTGGATGACTCTGTAAAAGATATTTATAAAATCCCCTCAAAAGATGACTGGATAGAAATGGATGCTGAGATAACAAAAGGAGAAGTTATGGGCAATAAAGCAATAATAATCCTTAAAGTTAAAAAGATGGAAAAGATCGAGACACCGGAAAATGAGTTCTTATATTTTTAGAGTAAAAATTAAAGTCTTATACAAAAAAAGCGTTTTTAACGCTTCTTTTTTTCTGGATGAAGTTCATAGTATTTATTTTTATCTTCATACATTCTTTTATCGGCTATCCTTAGGGCATGCTTTATATTCTTAATATCTTTATCAAAGCAACCTCCCAGAGAAAAACTTAGATCTTTATGTTTGGTGGCTGCTTTTTTAATCTCCTCCATTTTTATATACATCTCTTCTTCAGACATATCAGGAACAATTATTGTGAATTCATCACCACCGGCTCTATATATGTTCTTTTCATCAAAGAATTCCATAAGTACATCAGCGGCTTCTTTGATCAGTGCATCTCCGGCAGAATGACCCCTTTCATCATTTATGGTTTTTAAACCATTAAGATCTGAAAAGATGACACTTACGGATCTATTGTTATAAATATCAGAAGGGTTTTTATTATCAGTGACAGAATCTATATAATTATTCATTTCATTCCGATTCATAACACCTGTAAGCATATCTTTTGAACTAAGGACCTTTAAGTTGTTTAAAAGAAGGTTATTTCCTAGTTCAATTCCCAGGATATGTGTTGATAACTCAAGAGTCTCTTTAATTTTTAAAGCCATTTCGGAATTAAAATTTATGGCCCATATATATCCTAGTAGACTGTTATGATATTTAAGTGGGAAAAGTACAATGTTTTTGGCACCGGCAGTGGTAAGAGATTCATACCACACTGGATTTCTCTTTTTTACTACCTGCATATCATTTTCAGAATTTGCAATTATACAATTGCTTCCGGAGATGGTTTTTTCCCAGGATTCAGCAATTTCATAGAAGGAGTCATCTACATATGTTTCCATTGGAAGTAATTTGCTTTCCTTTGAAAATGCTTCGCAGAGGACTTCACAGGTACGCTCAGAAGTATCCATGGAAAGGATACAGCAGTGTTCTGCTTCACAGATATCTCTTATCATATAAATAACTTCATTCATGGATTGTTTGAAATTTACAGTTCCACTTAATGTGAGAGCTATCTGAAGGACTATAGATGCTGAACGGGAATCTATATTAGATAATCGTTTTGCGTCAGCTTCATAATTCATTTCCATTACATATAAACAGTGAAGAAGATCTCCTTCATCAGGTCCTATTGGAAGAAATGTCATATTAAACCATATATTCATTCTATCAGGATGGGCATAGGAGTGGAGACATTTTCTGTGGACAGCAGACATGAAGCAGTAATTTTCAAAGTTAAGATCTCTGGTAAGGTAATCTGTATATTCGGAATTTGGAATGAATTTATCTTTAAGCATGGAAACTCCTGGAGCAGGATTTTCTATTGAGCCGATATAGGATTTATTACCGGCCACTATTCGAATCTTGCCATATTTTTCCGTATCGATTTTTTCAACTGATAAGATACAGGCCATGGCTCCAATGTTATCAACGAATTTTTGATAGTCCATACAATCCCTCCTAAAAGACTCATTATCTGAAAAATCTGATAGCTGTTCTATTAAAAGTATACGACTATATACAGGGGTAATTGTTATAATTTTATGAAACATTTTAAATCTAAAGGGCAGGTTGTTTAGAAAAACGGGATTTTATGATATACTGTAAGAGGTTGATTGGTTTAGTTAAAGGGGGGCTTTATGTTTTTAGCTCAGTATATTTTAGATAATTATGTAATGCTATTTGAACTGGGCGCCTTACTTATGGTTGTAAGTCTCAGTGTTCATATTTCTGAAAAAATGAAGAAAGCCACAAGGCTTCTTGTTGCTATGGTTTTTTTTGAATCCATATCTTTTCATCTGGAAATGTTAGCTCAGGGTTTACCAACATATAATATTTGGAGACCTTTGTTAACTGCCTGTATTTATTCAATTTATCCAATAATATTGATCTGCCTGATGAGTATCACAGTAATAAGAGATTTTGGCAAAAAGAAGTTATTACTGCTCTGTATTCCGGAAATTATAAGTATACCATTATACTTCACATCTGAGTGGACTCATCTTGTATGTTATTACACTTATGATAACAAATATACAGGAGGGCCTTTATACAGATTGCCTTATTTAGTATTTGTTTATTATTCTTTTGTTTTTGTATTCTATAATATCAAGTATTTTAAAGGTTTTTCTGCAAAGGAAAGATTTTTTCCTATGTACATAATCCTTTTCCCTTTGTGTGGAGTTGTATATTATCTGATCTTTAGAGAAGGAAGAGATTATAGTGGACTTTTTTCTTCAGCCCTGATGGTTTATTACATTTTTATTTATATCCATATGGCAAAGATCGATCCTCTGACAGAATTATTAAACAGACAGAGTTATTATAAAGATCTTAAGGTTAAGGAAAAAGAGATAACGGGTATAGTTTCTATTGATATGAATAATCTTAAATATCTTAATGATAATTTTGGACATAAAGCCGGTGATGTAGCGCTAAAGACTATCTCATCCATTTTTAAAGAGAGTATTGTTAATAATGCTTCTGCATATCGAATCGGCGGAGATGAATTTATTATCCTTTATTCTCGCGCTGATGAGGAGACAGTTAAGGATGATGTTTCCAAAATACGAAAAGAGATTGAAAAAACAGAATATAGATGTGCCTTTGGTTATGCCATGAGAGAAAAAGATAGCAGTTTAGATGAAGTGGCAGCCATAGCAGACAGATTAATGTATATAAATAAGGCTGAAATGAAATCAAAAAAGGAAACTGAATAGATTAATGCCTTTGTTTGTTTACTTGACTCTTGAAGGTAATGCAAGAAACTGATACAATGTTTAATTGGTTTGGATTTATACATTGTGGAGGTGGACATGCTATCGCATTTATCTAATTATTCAATTCCGATAATCACAGCAGTTGCATTATTTCCTGCCATTGTTGGTATTATCACAATTCCTTTTCTTATATGGAATTATAGAAAATATAACGGCTTATCAGTTATGAGGGCCACGGTAATCTTCTCATTTATTTTTTATATGATGTGTGCTTTTTTTCTGACACTTCTTCCTTTACCAGCCATAGAGGATGTTATGAAGAGAGATCCGGTGCCTTTTAATCACCATTTATTTAATAACATTATGACTGCTATGAAAGATGCAGGCTTTTTATCTTCCAATTCAGCTACCTGGTTTAATTTAGCAAATTGGAAGAAAATGCTTACTTCAGCCATGTTTTTCCAGATAGTTGCCAATATCATCATGCAGATGCCTTTAGGTTTTTATCTTAGATATTATTTCAGGGTAACATGGAAGAAGGCTTTAGGAATTGGCTTCCTTACAAGTATGTTCTTTGAGATGACTCAGCTTTCAGGGGTATGGGGTATATATCCATACGCTTTTAGATGTCCTGACGTAGATGATCTTATGAATAATACATTGGGATGTATGATAGGATTCTGGCTGGCACCTATACTTATGCATTTTTTACCATCAGTTGAAAAGATGGATGAAGTGGCAGCAAAAAGAGGAAAGAAGTTGGATATCCTTCGAGCTTTTTCTGCATTTTCAGTGGACTGGGCCGTATCCGTTGGGATAAATCTACTGGTGAATTACGCATATTCACACTGGATCAAGACATTTCAGAATGTTGAGTTTTTCCAGATTGAATTTACAAAATTAGTACTTTACTATTTATACTTTATAGTACTTCCAAGAATCTGGAAGAAACAGACTATAGGAAATGCCCTTGTTAAGGTAAAGATTGTAAGTGACAAGGAAGGTTTAAAGATTGTTCCTAGAAAAGATCTATTAAGCAGAATCTTACTTCAGTATTTTATAGAGCCGACAGCGATACTTTCACTTATCATACTTATCGTAAGTACAGCAGGCTCATATACAAATTCTGATTGTACAAGCTTTGAAAGATCTATATTTACAGTGGCGAGTGTTATCATCTTACCGATAGCTTTTGCTGTTATCATAAATATAATAGCAAAGAAGGAAGGACTTCCACATAATTCCTTGTCTAAAACACATTTGGAATTAGAAAAATAAGAAAGTTGAGGGATGATTCCCTCAACTTTTTTTTAATAATTCATAAAAAGTTCTAATATTATATCTTTATTGCAAGTTAAAAAATGATATAATAAAAGTGTTGTGTGATACAATGCATTTAAATTGGCATTATGCAGATTTCTCATATTATAGGTGGCTTAGATGGACTTTTCAATGAGGGAATTACAGTCATTAGACATGGTTAGTAGATTACAGGGATTTCAGATGAATCTCTTTTTTATGCTAAAAGGGGTAGCTATCGTTACAACGATATTTACTCTTTTATCCAGGTCTCTTTCTCAAAAGAGAAGAAGACTTCTTTTTGCTATGGGTTTAAGCTCATTTCTCTATGTCGTATTTGAAATCTATTCTTATAGATTCCGTGGAGATGCGTCACGCCTCGGCTTCTATGTAGTAAGGATCAGTAATTTCATGATTTTTTTAATGCCATATATCATAGTTTATATATTCACAAATTATCTTTCGGATATGCTGATAAATGAAGGCGGTTTGAAGAAAATACCCAGAGTTTTGGATTTAATCCTTATATTTACATTTTTAGGGTCATCTCTGGTAGTGCTTTCACAGTTTACCGGCTTATATTATACGGTGGATTTTGAAAACCTTTATTCCAGAACAAATGCAACCTTCTGGATCAGTTATATATGTCCTGCGATAATCTTTCCTGCGCATTTTTATACCATTATAAAATACGGAAAAAATCTTAAGAAATGTGTACGTATATCACTTCTTACATTTATAGTGATGCCGGTGCTTGCAACAATTGCTCAGTTCTTCCTGTATGGACTTTCATTAACCAGTGTGTCACTTGTACTTCCGTTGATATATATGTTCATCATTGAACTTATGGATATGGACAGAACGGTAAGTGAGGTAAGAGAACAAAAGATTGAAGAATTAAATGAGAGACAGTCTGACTATCAGAAGATGCTGGATCATAAATCAAAAGAAATTGAGAGAATCAAGGGAGCAGTTAATGAGGCAAACTATCGAAAAGCAAGCTTCATTACCAATATGTCAAATGATATAAAGACACCTCTTAATAATATCATTGAATATACAGGTATTGCTTTAAAGAATGAAAACAAACCTGAAACTGTGGATGAGTGTCTTCATAAGATAAAAAAGGAAAGTTTGGATTTAAGTACTTTCATGGATGATATTCTGGATGTTACATTGGTTGAAAGTGACAACTTTGAACTTAGTGAAGAACCATTTTCAATTAAAGAGGCAGAAGAAGGAGTCATGGATATATTCTTATCAGAAGCCATAAGAAAGAATGTAAGCTTTGAGATTGAAAATGTTAATCTTTCCAGAGATGTGGTGGTACATTGCAAGAGTGCACTGGCCATGATAACCGTCAATCTTATTTCAAATGCCATTAAATTTACTAATCCGGGTGGTCATGTAAAACTCATTATCGAAGAAACAGATAATAATTATAATCTAATAGTAGAAGATAATGGTATAGGAATTTCAGAGGAGTTCTTAGAGACTATCTATGAGCCATTTGAAAGAGAGAAGAATGCAGTTGGACACAGACTTCCTGGTACAGGACTTGGAATGACTATTGTAAAGAAACTTGTGGATAAAATGGGTGGATCCATTGAAATAAAGAGTAAGAAGAGAGTTGGTACTAGAATTACTGTAGCTCTTCCGTTGGTCTATACCTGTCATCCTCAAAATAAATAATTGAAGACTGTATTCAAAGACCTCAACACTGTGTTTAACGGTGTTGAGGTTTTTTAATGTGACTTTAATCTTTTTTTAACTTTTACTTGTTGACAAATAATATTATATGGGATATAGTATGTGAAGATAATAATATTATATGACGTATAATATAGGAGGTGAATATGACATACCAACTTACAGCACCATTACTTGATGCCTGTGTATTGGGAATAGTTGCCAAGGAAGACTCTTATGGATATACATTGACTCAGAAGATGCAGGAACTTGTAGATATTTCAGAATCAACCCTTTATCCAGTTCTAAGAAGACTACAAAAAGAGAACTATCTCACTACATATGATAAACCTTTTCAGGGAAGAAACAGAAGATATTATAAGGTTACGCCTGAAGGATTAAAACAGCTTGATTATTACAGAACAGAATGGTTGAACTACAAAGATAAAATAGACATTTTACTTAAAGGTGAAGGGAGATTGGAATTATGAATAAGACAGAGTTTATGAAAGTGTTATCTGATAAGCTTCATGGACTTCCTAAAGATGATTACGATGATGCAATAAATTATTATACAGAATTCTTCATGGATGGAGATATAGATGACGATACAGACGTTATTCCTATCGTTGGAACACCAGAAAATATTGCAAGAAAGATCCTTGATGATGCGCTTGTTTCACAGATAAAGAGTGAGAAAGCTGAAAGTAATATAAATACAGATCAGGGTAAAGAGAGAGAGAATAATTCTAGTCTATCAAAGACTATATGGTTGATCATATTATCAATATTTGCTGCACCGATAGCATTTCCTGTTGCTATAGCAGCAGTGGCAGTAGTTTTTTCATTAGCAATTGCCTGCTTTGCAGTTCTTTTCTCAATAGTAATAGCATCTTTTGCCGTTATTGTTTCAGGAGTTTTAATTATACCAGGAATATTCTTTGCCGGACAGTTTGCTCAGGGCCTTGTAATACTTGGTATAGCCCTTATAGCTCTTTCATTGGGAATAGTTTTATTTTACGGAGCATTGAAATTATGCCGTGTTGTATTTAGTGGAATTGGTAATTATTGTCACAAGAAGTTTAAGAAAAGTGAATTAAAGGAAGTTGAATAGAAAGGGGAATAATTATGAAAAGAGGAATTTGGATCGCTTCATTATCATGTTTTTTAGTTGGAGCAGCCTGCATTACAATTGGTCTTATAAAGGGTGGAAGACTTGGATTCAGAGTGGATCTTAAAAATCATAAGATCATTACAGCCGATAGTAAAGATGTAATCCGGTTTAATCAGAAGGTTGATAAATTTGATAAAATCAAACTTGATCTTTCAGTTATAGATGTAACTATAGAAGAAGGTGATGATTTTAGAGTGGCATATATGCTGGAGAAAGATCTTAAGCCTGAGATAGAAGTTAAAGATGGAACTCTTTATGTTAGTGGTAAAAAATCAGATACATTTAATATAAATTTTTCAGTGGGATTTGAAAATCTGGGAGATGACGTCAACACAATGAAGATCACGGTTCCAAAGGGAACAAAAATAGAAAAAGGTGAGTTCCATACTTCCACAGGTGATATTATTATGTCAGATGTGGATATATATGGACTTAATATTACAGGTTCTGTTGGTGATATCAGTCTTAAAAATGAAACAATTAACGATCTTTTTATTAGAGTCTCAACTGGAGAGGTTGAACTTGATAATATAAAAACTGTGTCATTGGATATTGAAACATCAACTGGAGATGTCAGATTGGAAAACCTTGATGTTGATTCAGGTAATGTTCGTACAAGTACAGGTGAAATAAATGGAAGCTTTGCAAGAAAACTAGAGGATTATAGTCTTGATGTTTCCAGTAGTATAGGAGATATCAGTGTAAATGGAACTGAAACAGAAAAGCATTACAGCTCAAAAGGAAATAATGATTTTTCATTTAGTACATCAACAGGTGATATTACCTTGAATTTTTCTAAATAGTATTACCAATATGATAAAAAAGGATATGATATGTCAAAAAAATGATATATCATATCTTTTTTATATTTTGTTCACACATTTTTGTGGATTTTAATGTAGAGTAAAATTTAGGGAGATTATCAGTAAAATGTGCCGCACCACGGTACATTTATTTTTTGAACAGCAGGAGGGACCATGGCAGAGATATATTATCAGATATTATTTGTCGTGTCATTTCTATTATCGGCAGTGTATGTTTTTATATGGAACAAACATTTCGATGTAGATATAACAGCGATATTCATAATAGTACCAGTATCTAATCTGGGCTATCTCATGTATTATCAGGTTATTTCAGATATAAAAATGTTAGAGATGATGGTTAAGCTTGTTTACATTGCAGCATGTTTTCTTACGTTTTTTATTACGATGTGTATACTTACCATATGCGACATTAAGATAAAGAATAAGATAAGAAATATCTGCTATATAATAAGTTCATTATTATATATTTCCGTATTAACCGTTGGACATTCAGATATATTTTACAAGAGCATGACGGTTGTGAATCATAATGGCAATTATTCTGTTTATAAAGAATATGGCTATATGCACAGCGTTTTATATATTGTGCTGGTAATTTATATGTTTATTGGTATTGCGGCATTATTGGCGGGCTTAAAGAAGAGTCAGGTTTCAAATAAGATAATCATCCTTCTTTTTATCCCGGAAGTAGCTTCCATCGCAGGTTATTTTGTTAACAGATATGTGGCAGATAATGTGGAGATAATGCCACTTATTTCAGTGCTTTCTCAGATAATGCTCCTTATCATTGTTTATAAGATGAGCATGTTAAGTATAGGTGATACTGCAGTAGAGGCGATGATAAACAATGGTGATACAGGCCTCATTTCTGTTGATAAGAATAGAAAATATCTTAACAGCAATGAAACAGCCAGAAAACTTTTCCCGGTGCTTAATAGGATTAAAGTTGATACTCCTATAGCAAAGATAGATACATTAGGGGAGATGATTCAGGGGTGGATAAAGAAACTTGAGATAGAAAAAAAGGATAAAAACATAGTAAAATTTGAAAATGATCCTACAACTGATGAGGATGATGAATACTACATTGCCAGTATAAAACCACTTACAAATGGCAAAAAGACCTTAGGTTATCAGATTTATATATCTGATGATACTGAAGGTCAGAAATACCTTGAACTGGTTAAAAACTATAATAAACAACTTGAAGAAGAAGTTATAGAAAAGACAAGGCATATTGTAGATATGCACGATAAACTTATTCTTGGTATGGCAACCATGGTTGAAAGCAGAGATAACTCAACCGGTGGACATATCAGAAGAACAAGTAGTGTTGTAAATCTTTTAGTTCAGCAGATGAAGAATCTTCCGGAAGATTTTAAGAAGAATCTCATCAAAGCTGCACCAATGCATGATATAGGAAAAATAACAATAGATGATGCAATCTTAAGAAAACCCGGCAGGATAACTGATGAAGAGTTTGAAAAGATGAAGGCTCACACCAGTGAAGGGGCTCGTATCATTCATGAAATCCTTAAGGATACGGATGATGATGATTTTAAAGTGATAGCCGAAAATGTTGCTCATTATCACCACGAAAAATGGGATGGTTCAGGTTATCCAAGTGGGCTGAAGGGAGACAGTATTCCGCTGGAAGCACGTATTATGGCAATAGCAGATGTCTATGATGCCCTGGTAAGTAAGAGGGTATATAAAGAGAGCTATTCATTTGAAAAAGTTAATGAGATCATTCTTGAGGGAATGGGAACTCAGTTTGATCCGGAACTTATGGAAATGTATAAAAAAGCTAGAAACGGAATTGAAGAGTACTATAAAGGAATAGAAAGGTCATAAAAATGGCAAACGATACTAAAGAAAGAATACTTGATGCAGCATTAAAGATGTTTGCTGAAAAAGGATATGAAGCAACAAATGTAAGAGAGATAGCTGAAGAATTAGGATATACTAAATCAGCCTTATATAAACATTATAACAGTAAAGAGGAAATCTGGGAGGCTTTAGTCGATAAGCTGGATATGCATTATGAGAAGAATTTTGGGTCAGTGGATAATCTTCCTCCGATTCCAAAGACAGGGGAGGAATTAGTCCAGCTTGTAAATAAGATGACAGCATTTACAATTAATGATGAGCATATAAAGATGATAAGAAAAACTGTAATGATGGAGCAGTTTAGAGGAGAGAAGATAAGAGATCTTGCTACAAAACATTTCCTCAGTGGTACCAAAAATCTCTTTATGAATATTTTTGATCAGATGTTGGAGCAGGGGACAATCAAAAGATATGATACATCAATCCTTGCTTTTGAACTGACAGCTCCTATAACTCAGCTGGTTCATCTCTGTGATCGTGATCCGGAGAAAATACCACAGGTTATGAGGATGATCGAAGTTTATACGAGACATTTTGTAAAGGTCTATTGTATTGAATAGAAAAATGTACTAAAATGCAACTGTGTTGCAAATGGGAGGTGACACCTTGGTGTGACCTCCTTGTTTTTTTTAAGGAGATTCATATGTCAAAGAGAGAAGTACCAGTAGTTATAATCACAGGTTATTTAGGTTCAGGCAAAACTACACTTATGCAGAATATCCTGAAGCAGGAAAAAAGAAAGATCGCACTGATAGTAAATGATATGGGAAGTGTCAATATCGATGCATCAATCCTTAACAAAACCGGAAATCAGGTTTTACAGGTAGAAATGGTAGAGATGCAGAATGGCTGTATCTGCTGCACTTTAAGAGATAAGTTCATCGATGAAATAGAAAGACTTTCACAGGATAAGAGTATAGAAGCAATATTTGTTGAAGCTTCAGGTATCAGCGAACCTTCCTCTATAGCAGGAGCATTTGAAAATTACTGTGAAATGACAGAAGACACAAGGGTTTATCTTAAATCAGTTGTATCAGTGGTGGATGTTGACAGGATCTACCGGGAATTCCTTCATGATCTTTCAAATGATGATGATACAGAAGATGGAGATATCATAAATCTTATTATGGATCAGATTGAATTCTGTAATCTGATGATCTTAAATAAGATAGATCTTTTAAGTGAAGAACAGTTAAAGGAAGTTAAGAGCGGTCTTAGAAATATCCAGCAGGAAG
Organism: Eubacterium sp.; assembly: GCA_017420535.1. GTDB lineage: Bacteria > Bacillota > Clostridia > Lachnospirales > Lachnospiraceae > Eubacterium_Q. Next base: position 23,984 of record JAFOIV010000056.1, read on the forward strand.
CAAGAATGATAAGCTGTACCAATGGTTTAGTGGACCTTGATGATATCCTTTCTGGAGAGGATTTTTGTTTCGAAGAGGTTGAGGCCTATAGTTCAGTTCAGAAGGCACTTAACAATTGTGATACTGATGACGAGAGAGCATGTGTTGATGAATATGGCATATCCTCTTTCGTATATGAAGATAGAAGACCTTTCAATAGAGATGCATTTAATTCATTTTTGGATAAATATCCAGAAGTACTTATAAGAACAAAAGGTTATATATGGTTTGCAGATGACTGGAGCCATATACAGTTATTTGAACAGGCTGGAAGAAATGCTTCTGTTACAGAACTTTCTGAGTGGGTATCTGCCTGGAAGGAAGACGAATTAAAAAAACTGGTTGAAGAATATCCGGATATAAAAGATGACTGGGATGATACATTTGGAGACAGATGCAATCAGCTGGTATTTATTGGAAAAGGATATGAAAAATCAGATATTGTGGCTCTTTTAGAAGAATGTATTGAGGAAGATTATACAAAGGCAGTATAATAATCCTTAGGTTAAAACATTTTTTAAGGGGATTTTTGAATGAAAATATCAGGTTATATCAGAACAGTGCTTATCTTAATATGTTTAATAGCAGGACTTCTGGTAGTCTGTATGTTTCCTGATGTTTGTGATCTATATACTGATCATATTTATATAAAAATATGTAACAGAATATCAAAGATCACTGGAAACATTAAGATAAATCTTGGAGAAGTGATAATGTATCTTTCTGCTGCAGCCCTGATATTATTATTTGTCTTTCTCATTCTTCTCATATTTTTAAGAAAAAAGAAAGGTTATAAGAGATTTGTGATGGGATATAGTAAAACTTTATCTATCTTTGCACTTCTTATGATTGCTTCTTATATGATCACCTGGGCAGTGCCATTTTCAGGCAAAGTCCTTGGAGGAAAAGTATATTCTGAAAGAGAGACTTATACTAACCATGAGGTAGAAACTGTCCTCAAATATCTGGTTAAAAATATAAATAAAGCGGCAGATGAGATAGATGTTAAGTATCTCTTATCAGAAAAAAGATATGTGGTTGATTTTAAAAGTGAAGAAGAAATGAATAGGCTTGTAATAGAGGCTTTAAGGTCAATGGAGGAGGATTACCCACGACTGGCAGGATACTATCCGGTTATCAAGACTGCATATTGCTCAGATATACTGGATATAATGAATATTGGAGGATACAATTATCCTTATACCATGGAACCTACCTGTAATAAGTACATAGATCCTTTGTATCAGCCCCTTCTGAATGGTCACGAATACGTCCATCACAAGGGTTATTATAAGGAAAATGAAGCTAATTTTATCAGTGAATTAGCGCTTTCAAAGAGTGAAGATCCTTATTTAAGGCTCGTGGCGTATCTGGATATGTATTATTATGTATCCTCTGCATATTATGAGAAGAATCATAAGTTGCCGGAGAATCTTCCTAAAATATCTGATAGAGTAAGAGTGATCCAAAAAGTCTCCTATGAGATCAGAGATAAGAAATATAACCAGGATGATCATTATTTTTCATCCAATGAAAAAATAAGTAATGTCATAAAGAAAACGGCAGATAAAGGATGGGAGATCCAGGGAGATATATTAAGAGAAAACTCCTATGATGGCGTAACCCTTCTTTTGTTTCAGTATTTTGACACTTGTCAATTATTTTGATTTGGTGTAATATGCTTTATGCTAAAAAATACAGAAAGGTATAGGTTACATTTATGAAGAAAAAATTCGTAGTACTTACAATGGCTGCAATGCTGGCATTATCATCAGTAGCATGTGGTAATAAGAAAGAGGAGAAAAATTCTGAGAATACAGTTACTACATCATCAGAGACAGAGGCATCAAAGACAGAAGCATCAGAGACAGAAGCTTCAACAAGTGCTCCTGTACTTATAAAGGACGCATCAGAAACAGATGCTCAGAATAAGGAAATTGATAAATTATTTACAGAAGGACCTAAGGTAGCTGTAACTGATAAAGAAGCTAAAGATGGTTTTGCAAATGCAGTTGAAGCAAAGTATGAGAACCTTACATTCCAGATTCCTGATTACTTCAAGTATAGTGAAGAGATCTCAAGTGATCCTAACTATTATTACTATGCAGAGCAGAGTGAAACAACAGTTGTTGATTTAACAGTAACAATCCAGAATGGTACTGGTATTAAGAAGGAAGATGCAAAGGCAGCTAAGGATGATTTCATTAGAGCATTACAGTCAACAGGCGATGTAACTGTAACAAATGCTTTCGAAACAGAAATTGCCGGTTATTATACACTTGGTGCTGATGTAAACTACAACATGACAAATTTTGAAGGTACAGGACGTTTATATTTCATCTTTGATACAGATGTAGAAAAGATCGTTGGTATTGGTCTTGTTCAGACAAACAATTCACAGTATGATTATACATCAGATTTCGAAAAGATTATCGCTTCAATCAAGGTTGCTCAGTAATGATTAAGGCGAAATGCCTGGTTAAGTATAATGTTTTTCTTAAACCGGAGAATTATTCTCCGGTTTTTTTGTTGACAATTGATTTTATTTACGGTAAAATCCAAAACACTGTATTTTAAAGGAGAAAGGAATAAGTTACAGATGAGAAAGAAATTCTTAGTTTTAACAATGGCTGCAGTACTTGCATTTTCAGCATTTGCTTGTGGCGAAAAGAAAGATAATAAGACAGAAGAGGTTACTACAGTTGCTACAACTGAGGAAGTAACTACAGAAAAAGAGACAGAAACAGAAGCTGAAGTTGCTTCATCTAATGAAGCTGCTGAGGAACACGCTGATGTTTTCACAAATGCTCCATTAGATCCTGTTAATGATAAGCAGGCAAAAGATGGTTATGGAAGTACATTTGAAGTAAAGTATGGAAAAGTTTCATTCCAGCTTCCAGATTATCTTTCAAGCAAGGAACCTCAGAAGGTTGGAAGTTATGAGTACTATATAGCTGAGCAGTCTGCTACTGGATATGCAATGTATGCATTTGATGTTGAGGCGCTTTCTTTTAACCCTTCTGAATTAACAATGGCTGATAAGACAATGCTTATCAGTACAATGGAAGCATCAGGCAATATGGAAGTTAAAAATGCATGTATGACAAAGGTTGCAGGACTTGATGCATTAGAGCTTGATATTGAAAGCAAAGATAGTGGTGAGACATCTCAGTATGGACGTTTCTACTTGATTTTTGATACTTATTCAAATAAGATGATCGTAACTGCTGTTCTTGAATCAAAGAGTTCAGAGTTCGAATATATGTCTGATTTTGAAAAGATTGTTGCATCTGCTAAGACAGCTGAATAATCTGTTTATAGGAGCCGGGTTTTATCTCGGCTTTTTTATGTAAAGCAGGGTTACTCCGGCACATTATGTTGGTGGAAGGACTTTTTTTGGAATCTCTCTGGTCAAAATGTTAAAAAAATAGGACAAAAAATTGAGATTGCAAAAAAAAATATAGAATTATATAATATAGACAGTATTTATGTTGGGGGACATGATATGGGGGAGACAATTCACGTAACTTATGCAAGTCCGGAAGGGGTTCCGGAGTATACATGGATGAAGAGAATACTGTTATTCATTTCATTCACATCGGCCGCCTGGGTGGCACTTTGTTTTTTTGCTTATGTATCACCGCTTTTTAGGCCATATTCATCTGGGGGCTCATTCTTTAACGATTTCCGCTTAGTTCCAAAGACATCAAGAATTACTTTATTTTTAGTTTTATTAGTTACAGCACTTTATCTAGGATGCTATTTTTTAAGAAGCGATTTTAACGTGCGAAAAGTGATTGTAAGTTCCAGGGGAGTCTATTTTAAAAACATTCCATACAGATATCATAAAATAATCCCATTGAAAGAGATTGTATATGTTTCCTGGGATGAGATGATAGTAGAGGAAATGGATGGGAAACTTTTTGTAAGAGAAAAGTGCGGAATGGACGAATCTAAAGGTATTATTCAAATACTTCCTGCCAGCCATTACAAAAATGAATTTGAATTATTTAAAGATGATCTGAAATTAAGAAATATCCTTTCATGACATTGACTTTGATTTAATAAAGTTTCGTATTGAACTGATTTAGGTTATAAGTTACAATATATCTGATATATTTTGTGGATTATTATACAAAATATAGGAGGAAAGCTAGTTGATATTATTTTCAGATATAATTGGTGTGGTTATAATCATTTATACATGGTTTAGACTATATGATAACCATCATATGGATAAAAGAAGCAAGCTGATATATGCTATCAGCGGTTTTTGGCTTGCTGCATTACTTGTCCTTGATCAGATATGGCAATTGATATATGAAAAAAAGGTATTTACAGAATATGATAATTCAGCTCTTAATGTAATAACTTGTTTGATCTATCTTATGATCCCTCTCGCAATGACGGGAATGCTTTGTATGCCAACATTAAAGACTGTTTTAGCGGAAAAGATACTTGATATTGTCTTTGTTCTGGTATTTTGTATTCTTCCGATAATCAATATCTGGAAGCCAATACTTTTTTACCACACAAATGGTAATATTTCTTATACAAAAACACATGATGTGTATGTAGCAACAGAGTTATTAATATTTATATTTTTTATAAGACAGTATTATTCGAGAAATTTCCCATTTGATTTCAGTGATAATGCTATGCTTGCCTTCGCCCAGATACTGGTTATCATTGGCGTTGTTGCAAATATTGGTTATAACGACTTAATGGTCACATGGAATTGTCTTAGTCTTTGCTATTTATTGCTCCTTCTTGCTATTGAGCAGATGTTTGCAAAGCTGGATTCTGTAACCAAGCTTCATAATAGAGATGCATATGTAAAGTATGTCTTTAGGCTGAAAAGAAAAGCTGATGTTACTGTGGTCATGTTTGATCTGAACAGATTGAAACATTTTAATGATACCTATGGACATAGCGCAGGAGATGCATATCTTATGGCCTTTGCCCAGACTACAAGCAACAGACTAAAAAAATATGGTGAACTTTTCAGAGTTGGTGGTGATGAATTCTGTTTCGTAAGCACAACAGCAAAGAAGGATACTTTAAACCACATACTTTTAAAATTAAGAGATGAAAATAAGTGTGATAAGGAATATGGTGATTATCCTGTAGATTTTGCTTTTGGAATAGCAGAGCGTGTATCAGGTGAAAATGTATTTGCAACTGTGGAAAGAGCAGATGAAAATATGTATCACGATAAGGACGAACAAAGAAAAAACAGACCGGACGAAATAGATGCTGACAGAAGTTATGTCAGATAACAGGTTATTAAGATGAATAGAATATTTAAAAGCATATTATTATTAATTTTAACTTTAATGATTTTTACAGGTTGTGTTTTTACAGAGGTAAAAGATCATGATGACACAACCCAAACAACAGTTACTACAGAAGAGAAAACATCACTTCAGTTTAGAAAGCATTCATATCTCACTCAGCATTTTGAAAAGCATGGAGATGAAATGGGATGCAGTTCAGAGGAAGAATATCTTTCAAAGGCTAATGAGGTTATCAATAATCCAAATGCCCTTACAAAAACAGAAGCAGAAGATGGGGATATGATCTATTATATTGAGGATACAAATGAGATTGTGTTTGTATCAACCGATGGCTATATCCGTACTTACTTTAGATGTAAGAATAAAGCATACTTCGACCGACAGTAGTGAATTATTATAAAGTATCATCAAACGGTTGCTAAAATAATTAACCAACCGAAATAAACAATAAAAAAAGGACATGAAAGAATCGCGCCAAAGGGCATATTTTAGCCCACTGGCACGATTACTTAAATGTCCTTTTTTGGTGTTTGTTCGTCTGTTTTTTTAGCAACGATAATTAATTTTTTCGATTATTTCTGGGAGGATGGTGTCGATCTTGTCATTATCGATCTGACAGGTACCGGCATTTGTGTGGCCGCCTCCACCGTATTCAAGACATAGATTTCCGATGTCACAATGGCTTGATTTATTGATGATAGATTTTCCTATCATAACTGCAGTATTCTGCTTTTTAAATCCCCAGGCAACATGGACTGAAACAAGTGCTTCAGGATACATTGCATAGATCATGAAACGATTTCCTGCATAGATAACGTCTCCTGCAGCTTTTTGATCTACTACTACAACATGGCCTTCCATATGTGAAATCTGCTTTAACTGTTCTTTGAAAAGATCAGCCTGTTCCATATAAAGATCCACACGTTCTTTAACATCAGGAAGGGCTAAAACTTCATCAATAGGATGAGTTACGCAGTAATCTATAAGTTCCATCATAAGCTGATAATTGGATATTCTGAAATTGTGGAAACGACCAAGACCTGTGCGGGCATCCATGATGAAATTCATAAGTACCCAGCCGGTAGGATTAAGTATCTCTTCTTCAGTAAAGTCTGCATGATCGCCTTTATCAACGGCTTCCATTAATTCAGTGCTGATCCTCTTAAGGTCGTAGCCTGCTTCAAGGTAGTATTCATACACAACTCTGGCTGCAGATTTAGCTTCACCATTACAATACCAGTTATCAATATTTTCAAGGTCGCTGTTTCGGAATTCTTCTGATTCATGATGATCAAAACATAAGAAAACTCTAGGATCGTATGGAAGATTGGTTGTAATATCATTATTGCTAAGCTCAACCTTTCCATCCTGAACATCCTTTGGATGAACGAATATGATATCGTCAATAAGATCGCATTCGCGTAAAATCATGGCACATACAAGACCATCAAAGTCACTTCGTGTTACAAGCCTTTTCTTTTCACTCATTATAAAACCCCTCCATGTAACTAAAGTTATATTGTTCCCCAAAATTATACATTTCCCACACATTCAGAATAACATTTTGAGGGGGATTATTCAATGAAAAATGGTGTAGATATCTTGAAAAATAAGCATTTAAAATCTGGTTATGGTACAATAAAAGAGGTATCAGGAACACAGCTGGCAAGCGATGATAAGAAAGAAAAAAATAAATAAGATAAAGGAAATTAAAAATGACACACACACGTAACTTAATATGGAATTCATTCCTTCCGGAAGGAGTTTACATGCCGGATGGAGAACCTCATGTTTTTAATGACAGGATCTATCTTTTTGGTTCTCATGATAAAGAAGGGGGAGATACTTATTGTATGCTCCCCTATGAATTTTATTCTGCACCAGTAGATGATCTTACCAACTGGACATCAAGTGGCATAAGCTACAGGGCTGATCAGGACCCGTTATATAACGAAGACAGATGTTATATGTATGCTCCAGATGTGGTTCAGGGAAATGATAAAAAATACTATCTCTATTACCAGCTGGCGGGATACAGAGGAAGAGGTGGATATTACGGTCCTATATCTGTTGCTGTATCAGACAGACCGGATGGCCCTTATGAATATCTGGGATTTGTAAAAAATCCTGATGGGACGCCACATAATGAGATAGTAACATTTGATCCGGCAGTTATAAATGATAACGGCACCATCAGACTTTATTATGGAACTCTTTATCCCTATGACGAATGGAAAGAGATGACAGAAAAAAATGGCAAAATCTATGTTGATAAAGCTCAGGCAGAAACTATAAAAGCAGAGGACTTTGACGTAGCCAATGTTGATAAGTTGGAAATGGAAATGTTTGGCCGTACAAAGGACCAGTTGGAAAATGTAAGAGCAAAGTATGGTTCAGTCATGGGACCGGTTACTGTAACTCTTGCAGAGGATATGCTTACTGTTACTTCTGAAATAAAGAGGATAACACCATATAAAACCTATGGTACTGAGTGGCAGGAGCATCCATTTTATGAAGGAAGCTCCATAAGAAAGATAGGAGATACATATTATTTCATATATTCATCGCTGCTTAATCATGAGCTTTGTTATGCTACAAGTCTTTATCCGGATAGAGATTTTAAATTCCGGGGAACTATCATATCCACGGGAGACATAGGACTTGATGGAAGATGTGCTAAAGACAGGCTTAATGCCACAGGTACCACTCATGGAAGTATAGAAAAGATCAAAGATAAATGGTATGTATTTTACCATAGAGTGACTCATGGAACGGATTATTCAAGACAGGCCTTAGCTGAAGAAATAAGGATTGAAGAAGACGGTTCTATTCAGCAGGTGGAGATCACAAGTCAGGGATTAAATGGAGCACCGCTTTTAGCTGAGGGCGAATACCCGGCCAGTGCAGCCTGCATCATAACCAATGGCAATATGCCTCACGGCAGTAATAGTGAGATCAAGACTTTGATCCCGATGCTTATCAATGAAGGCTATGACAGGTTTATAACCAATATTTCAAATGGAACCTATGTGGGATACAGGTATTTTGATATATGTAAAGATACGGATCTTTCTGTTGAAATAAAGGTAAATAAAAAGGGTGATCCTGTGTCGGATAAGATAGAGATATATGAGACAATGGATGGGGAAGTATTAGGCAGTGCCTATGTTCCTGAGGAAAGTAAGGATTGGCAGTGGATAAGCTTAAAGACTGGATTAAAACCGGGAAAAAGAGCTTTATTTATAAAGTATTCTGGAGAAGGATCCATTTCAATCAGGAAGATAAGATTTATATAAAATCTAATATGGATGATTGATATATGCTTGATTGATACTGATGATTTCTTACTTTTGATTGTAATAATCAGACAATTAGGGTACAATAGGTGAGTACAATATTTTTTTTGGGAGGTTTAGTATGGACATCAAAAAACAGATTGATACTATTGTGGGTAAGGTTAAAGCAGATCCTGATTTCGCAAACAAATTTAAAGAGAATCCTGAGAAGGCAGTTGAATCTGTATCAGGAATCGACATTCCAGATGGAATGCTTGATAAGGTTGTAGACGGAGTTAAGGCTGCAATCAAAGGCGGAAAAGTAACAGACGCTATCGATAGCATTAAGAAGCTTTTCTAATAATTTAAAGAGAATAAGAGTCAGTAGTTTTTAAGTCTACATTTTTTTGGATGTAGACTTTTTTTATGAAAGGTTTAGGGAAAAATGAGTTATACAACACAGATGGACGCGGCAAGACAGGGAATAATCACACCGGAGATCTTAAAGGTGGCAGAAAAGGAATATAGAACACCTGAAGAGATCAGAGATCTGGTTGCAAGGGGACAGGTTGTAATACCTGCAAATAAGAATCATAAGTGTATAGAACCTGAAGGGGTTGGAAGTATGCTTAGGACTAAAATCAATGTTAATCTTGGAGTTTCAAGAGATTGTAAGGATTACGATATTGAGATGAAGAAGGTCATGGCAGCTGTAGAAATGGGTGCAGAGGCCATAATGGATCTTTCAAGTCATGGCAATACCCAGCCTTTTAGAAAGAAACTTACAAGTGAATGTCCTGCAATGATAGGAACTGTTCCTGTTTATGATAGTGTGATCCATTATCAGAGAGATTTAGCTACACTTACAGCGAAGGATTTTATTGATGTGGTAAGACTTCATGCAGAAGATGGTGTTGATTTTGTTACACTTCACTGTGGAATAACAAGAAAAACTATTGATCAGATAAAGAATCATAAGAGAAAGATGAATATTGTATCTCGTGGTGGTTCTCTTGTTTTTGCCTGGATGACAATGACTGGTGAAGAGAATCCATTTTATGAATATTATGATGAGATACTGGATATATGTAGAGAATATGATGTGACCATCTCCCTTGGAGATGCCTGTCGTCCTGGCTGTCTTAAAGATGCCAGCGATGTATGTCAGATAGAAGAACTTGTAAGACTCGGAGAGCTTACAAAGAGAGCATGGGAAAAGGATGTTCAGGTTATGGTTGAAGGTCCAGGACATATGCCTATGGATGAGATAGCAGCAAATATGAAGATCCAGAGCAAAGTCTGTATGGGAGCTCCATTTTATGTTTTAGGACCTCTTGTTACTGATATTGCGCCAGGTTATGATCATATTACAGCAGCTATTGGTGGAGCTATCGCGGCTCAAAATGGAGCAGCCTTCCTTTGTTATGTTACTCCTGCAGAACATCTTGCTCTTCCAAATGTAGAGGATGTTAAGCAGGGAATCATTGCTTCGAAGATTGCGGCTCATGCTGCGGATATTGCAAAACATATACCTCATGCCATGGATAAGGATAACGAAATGGCCAGGGCAAGACAGTGTTTTGATTGGGATGCTCAGTGGGAAGTTGCAATAGATCCGGAAACTGCAAAGTCCATCAGGGCAGAAAGAGCACCAGAATATGAAGATACCTGTTCCATGTGTGGAAAATTCTGTGCAGTAAGAAGTATGAATAAGGCATTATCAGGAGAATATATAGATATTCTTGGTTAAAAATATTATTAAGCTGTCCGCTATATAGGACAGCTTTTTTGGCAGAATAAGGTTATATAAACATAATAGCTATAATTTTTTAGGAGGGACAAAACTTGAAGATATTTCATCTTGGAGATCTGCATTTAGGTAAATCCATATATGGAAGGTCAATGATAGAGGATCAGGCATTTTGGATAGAAAGATTTATAGAACTTTGTAAAGAAAAGAAGCCGGATGTTGTCCTTGTAGCTGGAGATGTATATGACAGAGCTTCGCCGGCAGCAGAAGCAGTAAAGCTTCTGGATAGATTTATCACTGGAGTAACAGACTTAGGGATTAAGATCCTTATTGTGGCTGGTAATCATGATAGTGGAGAAAAAATATCATTTGCAGCGGATCTGCTAAAAAGAGAAGGGGTAGTTATAGCAGGTAAAGCTAAGAAAGAAATGGTAAATGTTGAAATTGAGGGAGTAAGATTCTATCTTATGCCTTACATTTTCCCGGAAGAAGTAAAGACTATCCTGAAGGATGAAGAAATAAGAGGATATGATAATGCGGCAAGACGTCTTATAAATGAGCAGCATATTGATGAGTCAAAGATAAACATACTTGTAGCTCATCAAAATGTTATAGCTAATGGGGTTGAGGTAGAGCGTGGCGGTTCAGAATCTATGGTAGGTGGAGTTGGAGAGATTGATTATTCTGCATTTGATATGTTTGATTATGTAGCTCTTGGTCATATCCATTCGTCTTATCCTGTTGGAAGAGAAGAAGTAAGATATGCAGGTACACCTCTTTGCTATCATTTAGAGGAAACAAGACAGCCAGACAGAGGCCCTTTACTTATTGAGATTTCTGATAAAGAAGAGGGACCAACTATTTCTAGAGAAGTGATTCGTCCTCTTCACAACATGAGATATCTCAAAGGAAATGCAGATGAGATATATGAGATCCTTAAAGATGACACTGGAAGAAGCGAATATGTAGGCATTGTGATAAAGGATAAGAGGATAGATCCTGAGATGGCGTCCTATTTCAGAGATCTGCTTAACTCAAGAGATAGTATTCTTATGGATCTTACTTCAGAGTATCATGAATATTCGGCTTCAGGACAGACAGCCAATATGACTGATATAAAGGAAAAAAAGAAAGAAGATCTATTCTCAGATCTCATTAGGAGAAAGTCAAATGACACTCCGCCTAGTGATGAAGAATATGAGTTGATGAGATTTGTCAGTGAAATGATGGATAATCGTGACATTTCAGAGGCGATAACTGAGGCTGATGTGGATAAGATAATTGATGAAGCAAGAAGGATTGGAGGCTGATACATATGAGACCAATAAGACTGGAAATGACAGCATTCGGTTCATATAAAGAAAAAACTGTAATAGATTTTGATAGATTAAGTGGACTCTTTCTTGTAACAGGAGACACAGGAGCTGGAAAGACTACGATATTTGATGCTATGGTTTATAGCTTATACGGCAAATTAAGTGGTTCTGATTCAAAGGACAGAACTCCGGAAATGATGCATTGTGACAGGGTTCCAAAGTCAGTTGATACAGAAGTCTGCTTTGAATTTGAACAGGACAATAAGAGATACAGGGTTGAAAGAACCTTGCATTTCAGCAAAGTCAGAGGAAGTTCAAAGGATAATCCCCAGTATGGGTCAGCAAAAAATGATGCTGTTCTTTATGAGCCACAGGATGTGGTAATCAAAGGCTTAACTCCTGTAAATGAAAGATGTATAGAGATAGTAGGCTTTGACAGGAATCAGTTCTGTCAGGTTGTGATGCTGGCTCAGGGAGAATTCCAGAGATTTTTAAAGGCTGATAGTGAAGAACGAAGTGACATTTTAGGTAAGATATTTGATAACAGTATCTATATCAGATATCAGGAATACTTTAAGAGGGCCTGCGACAAATTAGAAAAATTAAGAAGCTCTAACATGACAGCCATTGAAAATCAGTTAGAGAATGTTTTTATTGTTCCTAAGGATTCGTCTATGGATTATCTTCCTCAGGACAAGGAATTGATCGATAATATCAGTTCTTTAATAGCAAAGGAAGAGGAAGATAAAAAAGAAGATGATAAAAAATATGAAAAGGAAATAGAAAACAAGAAGGAAATAACCACAAAGATTGCCAAGGCTGAAAATGATAATAAGAGTCTTAAAAGCTTAGAAGAAAGTAAGATAAAACTTGAGGAATTAGAAGCAGAAATTCCTGAAATTGAAAAGTTAAAGAAAACCAAGGAAAATATCAGCAATATCAGATTTATCATCTTTGTTGAAAAAGATAAATATGATGAGGCAAAAAACGCATTAGATAAGGCTAGAGATGATATTGATCTTTATACAAAAAGACTAGGAAAGCTTAGAGAAGATTTAAAAACAGCTGAAATAAAGGCAGAAACTGATATTGAAAATAAGAAAAAGATAGAAAGCCTGTCTAATGAGATATCTGCTATAACAAAGACTATCCCAGATTATGATTCTTTAATGGAAAAACAAAAGGAATTAGAGAAAGCTAAAAAGGATAGTGAAAGTTTAGAAAAGAAGAAGGAAGAATATAAAACAAAGTTAGAGAATCTAAGACAGGATATTTCTAAAAATGAAAAAGAAATAGAGAATCTTAAAAATCTCCAGCAGCAAAAGGCAGATATTGATAAAAAAGAAATTGAAGTAACTAAGATAATAGAAACATTAGAAAATGCCGTGAAGGACATTTCTGATATTTCAACCTTGTCAAAGCAGTTAAAAGATGAGCAGACCAGGTGTCTTACCTTAAATGAAGATGTAAGAAAAGCTTATGAAACCTATTATGGGTTAAACAGGCTTTTCCTTGAAAACTATTCAAGTATACTTAGCGATAATCTAAGACTTGAAGTGGAAGAAAAAGGTGAAGCAGTCTGCCCTGTTTGTCATTCTCATATTTTAAAAGAGAACTTTCATTTGATTAAAAATGAGACAGGTAAGATCATTACTGAGGATGAAGTAAAAAATGCTGAGGAAAAATATAATGGAAGTAATGAAATATTAAATAATAAAAAGTCATTACTGGAAGGATTAAAAGAAAGAGTTGAAGAAAAAAAAGAAAATCTTATTAAGACAGTTGATGGATTAATAGATTTCAAGGATTTTAGTGACTTAGTAAGTAACGACATTGTCTCTCTTGAACTTTTAAATAAGAATAAGGAAAAGCAAAGTCTTTGTAAGGAAGCTGATAAAATAAATAAAGATATCATTTTCCTTGAAGATCTTAGCAATAAGATTAAGGAAGAAAGAGATTCTGTGGAAAGATTAAGACTTGAAGCAGAACAAAATGACGCAGATTATCTTCGTGTAAAAAACAGCATTTCAGCTTTAGAGGAAGCAAATAAACAGCTTAAGTCTAAACTTGAATATGAATCTAAAGATGTGGCTGAAGAAATGATCCGTATCAGATCAAAAGAAAAGGCTGATTTAGAGAAGACAGTTAGAGAAAATGAGGATAGATTAAAGTCTGTTAAGGAAGAATTATCAAAGATAAGCGGCCTTTTAGATAAGGTAAATAAAGAAGAGCCACTTCTTAACAGTAAAGTACTATCAGCTAAAGAAAACTTTGATCATGCCATAAGAGAAAATGACTTTGATACCTGGAATGATGTGTTGGACTATCTTTTAAATACTGGTGTTTCTCTTGATACGGCTAAGAACTGGATAGAAGATAAGGATAAAGAGATAAATGACTTTAATAATAAATATTCAGGAGTTAAGGCTTTAGTTAAAGAACTTTCAGAAAAGACAAAGAATATCGAATATACTGATATATCACATTTAGAAGAGTTATCAGGTGGCATTGATCAGGCCTTTAATGAAATAAATGACCATAGAAATGAGCTGATAAATCTTATAAATAATCATAAGCAGGTATTGGAAAAGATAAGAGAAAACAAGGATGCTTTAAGAAATACAGATAATTCTTATAGCATGCTTAAAAGACTTTCAGATCTTTCTAATGGTTCATTTTCTGAAGGCGGACAGCTTACATTTGAGAGATATGTTATGGGAGCTGTTTTTGATGAGATTGTAAGAGCATCAAATATAAGACTGGATACTATGTCTAATGGAAGATACAGCTTAGTTCATAATGTTGATGCCAAAAAGAGAACGGAAAAGGCAGGACTTTTACTTGCGGTTTTAGATAACAGTAGTGGAGTTGAAAGAGAGGCGGCATCCCTTTCCGGTGGTGAGTCATTTCTTGTGTCCATGTCTTTAGCCCTTGGCTTATCTGATATTGTAAGACAGCATGCAGGTGGAAGAAGCCTTAATTGTCTCTTTATTGATGAGGGATTTGGTACCCTTGATGATGAAAAGCTGGATAATGCTATAGCAGTGCTTAATACCTTAAGTCGCGGCAAGGATAATCTGGTTGGAATCATTTCCCATGTGGATAAGTTATATGGCAGCATAGATCAAAAGCTTATAGTTCGTTCGACAGATGAGGGAAGTAAGATTATAATGCAGGGAATAGTAGAATAATAATATTGAATTATCCTAAGGGTTTATACAGCGCTTGTCCTAACTGTGGTTCACCTTTTCCAAGAGAGGTTCCAAAGGAAGAAGAACCGGAAAAAATAGAATTTTACCAGGGTAATTAATTAAGAGAAGAATAATGAAAAGACCATTTAATAGTAAAGAAGCAGATAGGATTTATAACATTTCATTTGAGCTGTTTTCAGCCGTGGCAGAAAATAGGGAAATACTCCTTAGTTATACAAATGAGGTGAAAAAAACTGCAAATGATCTTTTAGATAGAAATGTATCTGTTGAGTTAGATAAGATTCCTGTAGAGGAGTTAAACAGGAATAAAAAAGGCTTCAGAGTAAAGACCTTAAGAGATAATGGGTTTGATACATTTTTAAAACTTTATGAAACTTCTCTGAAGAGTCTTATAGATATTAATGGTATCAGCAAGGAAAATGCTTTTGATATAAAGCAGATTGTAAATGATTCTGCTGCAATATTAAAAAATGAATCAAGGATCAGACTTTCACTGGATGATAAAAATCCACAGGCAAGCAGTCTGGTCCTTGCTTTGGTTAAAAGAAAGTTGTCTATACCACACCTTAGATTCCTTACAGATATCAGTTCTATCATAAAGAAAGATGAACTTATCCAATATTTAAAGGAGTTTAAGAGTGGAAAGGGGACTTTCTCTTTCTTTTTTTCATCCAGAAATAAGAAAGAAAAGGTATGTAATGCATTTGATATTCTTTCAAAATTCCTTAATGATCATGAAAATGATATTAGAACAACAATAAATGAAGCAAAGCTACTGAATCTCTTAAGTTATGATCAGGCCTGGGACAGTTTCACTAAGCATCCTATAAGTCTGCTGAATATTCTTGAATCATTAGTACCTGGGTCGGTGGGATTTAGTGACAGTAAATATGGACTTCCGGAAGAAATAGCAGCAAAAGTATTAACTGAAGAACTGGATTTATCAGGTATTCATTGTGAATTAAGAAAATATCAGGAGCTTGGAGTTAAGTATATCATCCATCAGAAGAGAGTTCTTCTTGGAGATGAGATGGGCCTTGGAAAAACAGTTCAGGCAATAGCTGCTATGATAGTCCTAAAAAACAGGGGAGCAAAGCGTTTTTTAGTCATTTGTCCTGCCAGCGTTATGATAAACTGGTGGCGTGAGATCACCAGGTTTTCCAACTTAAATGCAATTAAGATCCATGGAAAGGCTGGGATCAGTGACTTCGAAAAATGGAAAGAAATAGGTGGAGTTGCCATAACAAGTTATGAAACCACGGAACACCTGGTGTTAGAAGATGGTTTTAACTATGATATGGCTGTGGTGGATGAAGCCCATTATATAAAGAATAATTCTGCCAAGAGAACAATTAATACAAAGATATTATTAGAACATACAGACAATCTGCTGTTTATGACCGGCACAGCCTTAGAAAATAAGGTTTCTGAAATGATAGAGCTTATTAAGATATTAAATCCAGAAATTGCAGCAAGTCTTATTGGAAAAGAGATGCTATCTAAGGCGGAGGCGTTTAGAAAGTTACTTGCTCCTGTTTATTACAGAAGAAAAAGAGAAGATGTTCTGACGGAACTGCCGGAGCTTATTGTAAAGGACCAATGGGTTGATATTTCCAGGGAAGAAGAGCAGTTATATGAGGCGGCAGTTTTAAATCATAGCTTTAATGATGCCAGAAGAATATCCTGGAATGTAGATGATATTTCTAAATCATCTAAGGCAAGAAGACTTTATGAGATAGCTGAACTCTCCAAGCAGGGAGAAAGAAAGCTGATAGTTTTTTCCTTTTTCCTGGATACACTAGAAAAGGTCAGCAAGCTTCTTTCAGACAGATGTCTTGAGACTATAAATGGTTCTGTAAGTTTTGTCCGAAGACAGCAGATATTAGATGAGTTTGAGAAGGCGCCTGCGGGAGCGGTCCTTCCTGTTCAGATCCAGGCTGGAGGCACAGGGCTTAATATTCAGGCTGCCAGCGTGGTAATATTCTGTGAACCTCAGCTTAAACCATCAATAGAAAATCAGGCTGTTTCAAGAGCTTACCGTATGGGACAGACCAGAAATGTAATTGTTTCTCATCTGCTTTGCGATAATACCATAGATGAAAAGATTATGGATATGCTTTTGGACAAACAGATTATATTTGATGCATTTGCTGATGTATCTGAGGCAGCAAAGAATGTTAAGGAACAGATAGGGACAGAATCATTTGACAAGATAATGAAAGAAGAAGAGGACAGGATTAAAACTAAAGAGTTGTAGGAAGGTCACTGTAAACCTAAGGGTGGCTTGCAAAAATAAGGATAAAGATGGTATAATCCATCTATCTGTGAATAAATAGGGGGTAGCTGAAATGAGCGACAAAGTAAAGCAGAATTCAAAAGCTTCTAATAGAGAAGATAAGAAGTTTGATAAGCAGAAAAACAATTATAAAAAATCTCAGAATAAAAACTATAATCAGAATAAGAAAGTTTCAGACAAGGGTCCAGAGCAGGAAATGCAGGTTCAGGCTGAAGCTATACCATTTCTTGGACTTGAGAATCACGGAATACATATAACACCTGGTAATTTTGTAAGCGGACTTACATTTATAGGTAATTGCTTACTTATACTGGGAGTTTTTCTTCCTTTTGTAAAGTTCACTGTATCTGGTAATTCAAAGGTATCATCAATGCTTGAATTAGGTGGAACCAATGTACATGGTATTGCCCTTATCATTATGGCAATCCTTTCAATCATTCTTACTATTGCAAAACACCGCAATACATCAGGTATTTCTAATATCTTATGTACCATCTATGTTTTATTCTTTACTTATGATGTTGTCAGACAGGCAGCAAAGATTGTTGGAATGAAGGAAGCAAGAGTAAGTGTAGGATTAGAATTCCTTTCAGGCTTTGTTTTACTTGCCGTTGGAATCGTTGTTTTACTTGTTGCAGATGTATATCTTTTCCATAATGAATTTTTTGATAATGACATTGATGAGGGAATTGATGACATAGAATTAAAGGGTAGTAAGGGACTTCATTTCATCCTGGATCTTATCAGTTATGTTGTTATCTCTCTTTGCATCATATCAAGCATAGCTCAGATCTAAAAGCTTTATTTTTGACGTTATTTAAGATGATTTTTTTATGAAATAAGGTTATATATGATGGTTTTAAATACCTTGCTTGGATATAATATTGTTGATGATATTCAGTAATTTTATGCATTTCGTGCCATAGGGTTACTTTAGTAAACAATATTACATTATGGGGTAAATGAGATGAGAAAAAGCACAGTTGTTAAAGGCATTGCTGGAGTTGGTGGTGCTCTTGCTGCAGTTGCAGGTTTCAGTAGCTTCGGAATGGCAACATATATAACCAAGATTAATGGCCAGACTCTTGAAGAAGCAAGAAAATGGCAGGATGATCATTATGATACTTCTTTTTATGATTCATTAAAAAAGAAGGACTATTTAGTTAATAGTTATGATGATTATGTTCTTAATGTTCAGTTCGTAAAGAATACAATAGAATCAGATAAATATGTGATCCTTACTCATGGTTATACAGATAACCGTTTTGGAACACTTAAATACATGAAGATCTATCTTGACAGAGGATATAATTGTATCATCTGGGATCTTCGTGGACATGGTCTTAACAGAAAAACTTATACTACATATTCAATCAGAGAATCCAAAGATCTTCTTATGCTTATCAAAGATACAAAGAAGAGATATGGAGAGAATATCTATTTAGGATTACATGGTGAATCCCTGGGAAGTGCTACATCAGTGGCAGTGCTTCAGTATAAGCCGGCAGTAGAATTTGCTGTTCTTGATTGTGGTTTTGCTGATATTGAAAATGTACTTCGTCTTGCAATGAAGAATGCTAAGATGCCAGGTGCAGTATTTGAAGCTGCTTCAGCTGCTAATCAGGTTATCCATGGCAATTCATTTTATGAGATGAGACCAATAGATGCTCTTAATACCAATACAGTTCCACTTTGTTTTATACATGGAGCTGCTGATGATTTTATCCTTCCAGATAATTCAAAGCGTATGGCTGCGGCTACTAAGGGTTATAGTGAGATGCATCTAATTGAAGGAGCAGGCCATGCCGGTTCTGTATTAGTTAATCCTGAAAAATATAGAGAATATGTAAATAAATTCCTTGATAAGGTTGAATTTTAGCAAAGAGACTGCTAGACACTATGGATTCAGATATAAAGGAAGTCCGATTAGAAGATATAGAATTTCCTTTGGTAAATGAAGAGTTTATTGATCGAAGGGAAGAACTTAAAAATGCCGGGAAATATGATGATGACATGTTTTTATTGGCAAGAGATTTTAGAGATGCGGACGAAATAGTGATCGCTGCTCCTTATTATGACCTATCATTTCCAGCAATGTTAAAGCACTTGCAAATACATTCTATGAGATTAAGGATGTCAGAGAGATCAAGGCAGAAGGACTGGATATAGAATAAAAAAAGAACCAATACTGATATGTGTCCAGGATTCTGGGTACATATCATACTGGTTCTTTTTTAAATTAAAGTGCCTTCTTAATAGCATTAAGAAGCTCATCATATGTTTCATAAGCCGGGATTTCAGGATTATCAGCTTTGATCTGATCAGTACTCTTAAAGAGGAAACCTGCTTTTGAAGCTTTGATCATGCCTAAGTCATTGTGGCTGTCGCCGCTGGCGATAGTATCAAATCCGATAGACTGAAGTGCGCGAACTGTTGTATATTTTGAGTTTTCGCATCTCATTCTAAAACCTGTGATTTCGCCATTTTCAGCAACTTCAAGTTCATTGCAGAAGATTGTAGGCATACCAAGCTTTTTCATAAGAGGTGCGGCAAACTGTGTAAATGTATCACTGATGATGATTGTCTGTGTTAATGAACGAAGTTCATCAAGGAATTCTTTTGCCCCAGGAATTGGGTCAATCTTTGCAATTGTATCCTGGATCTCTTTAAGTCCGAGACCATGCTCTTTTAAAATGCCAAGTCTCCAGTTCATAAGCTTGTCATAATCTGGCTCATCTCTTGTGGTTCTCTTTAATTCAGGAATACCAGATTCCTCAGCAAATGCAATCCAGATCTCTGGTACTAAAACGCCCTCTAAGTCAAGACAAACAATGTTCATAGTGAATACCCTTTCTCTAATAATAAAAATTTATTACCCTTGATTGTGCATATCACAGGGTAATAGGTTGATAATAAAAAATAAGCTCACAATTAAAGAGAAAATGTCTCTATAATTGTGAGTGCGGTCAAAGGGACTTGAACCCTCACGAGATGCCTCACAGGAACCTAAATCCTGCGCGTCTGCCAATTCCGCCATGACCGCTTAAACACCTATTTAAAATATCATTTGAGTCATTAAAAGTCAATATAATAGGAAAAACTTGACAAGTTAGATATGTCTAACTATACTGATAGCAAAGTTAGATGAGACTAACTAGAATTTGCTTAGATTTATAAGTATTAAAAGAGGTGATTTTTATTAAGGAAATAGTTTTGGGCATTTTAATTCCATTTATTGGAACAACATTAGGATCAGCCAGTGTATTCTTTATGAAAAAGAAGCTGAAAGATAAAGTTGAAAAAGCGCTTAATGGGTTTGCCAGCGGCGTTATGGTGGCAGCATCAATATGGAGCCTTATAATACCTGCAATGGAGCAGACAAAAAACTATGGGAGACTGAGTTTTTTGCCTTCAGTAATAGGATTCTGGATGGGTATTCTCTTTTTGTTACTATTAGATACGGTTATACCGCATTTACATATGAATGCAACTAAAGCTGAAGGTCCTAAGACGAATTTTAAGAAGACTACAATGATGGTGCTGGCAGTAACGCTTCATAATATTCCGGAAGGGATGGCAGTGGGTGTTGTTTATGCTGGATATCTGGCGGATAATAAAACCATCACAGCAGGTGGAGCCATAGCACTTGCAATAGGTATTGCTATTCAGAATTTTCCAGAGGGAGCAATTATATCTTTATCACTTATGGCGGAGGGTAAATCAAGAGGAAAAGCTTTTTTAGAAGGGGTATTATCTGGAATTGTTGAACCTCTGGGGGCTCTCCTTACAATACTTGCTGCTGGACTCATTTTGCCGGCAATGCCATATTTTTTAAGCTTTGCGGCGGGAGCTATGATCTATGTAGTGGTGGAAGAATTGATTCCGGAAATGTCACAGGGGGAGCATTCTAATGTGGGCGTTGTACTGTTTGCTTTTGGATTTACACTTATGATGGCGTTAGATGTGGCTTTAGGCTGAATTTATGATATAGTATTCTAAAGGATTGAATTGATTTTTTTCTGGAGGATGCAGATGTCTAAAGTTATTATGGTTCAGGGGACCATGTCAAATGTTGGAAAAAGTCTTATAGTTGCAGGCCTTTGCAGGATTTTTAAGCAGGACGGGTACAGGGTTGTACCATTTAAATCTCAGAATATGGCGCTTAATTCCTATGTTACAAAAGACGGTCTTGAGATGGGCCGCGCCCAGGTAATGCAGGCTGAGGCTGCAGGAGTTGAACCTTCAGTCTATATGAATCCAATACTTTTAAAACCTACCAGTGACAAGGGCTCTCAGGTGATTGTTAATGGTGAAGTTTTAGAGGATATGAATGCCAGGGACTATTTTAAATATAAGAAGAAACTTATACCTGTAATTAAAGAGGCATTTAAAAAACTCGAAGAAGAGGCGGATATCATCGTTATTGAAGGAGCGGGAAGTCCGGCGGAGATAAACTTAAGAGCTGATGACATTGTAAATATGGGCATGGCAGAAATTGTTGATTCAAATGTACTCCTTGTGGGAGACATTGATCCAGGGGGAGTATTTGCTCAGATCTACGGTACAGTAATGCTTGTAGAAGAAGTGGAAAGAGACAGGATAAAAGGCCTTATTATTAATAAATTCCGGGGAGATAAGACTCTTCTTGACCCAGGAATTGTAATGCTTGAAGAAAAAACTAAGAAAGATGTTTTAGGAGTGGTTCCGTATCTTTCTTTATCTATTGACGATGAAGACAGTCTTTCTAACAGGTTTAAGAATAAAAAGCAGGGAATTATAAATATAGGAATAGTTCATCTTCCTCATATTTCAAATTTCACTGATTTTAATATATTTGATCAGGTAAGTGGTGTTGAAGTTCATTATATTAAAGATCCTGAGGAAATAAGGGATATGGATGCACTTATCCTTCCAGGAACTAAAAATGTCATTGAAGATATGAGATTCTTATCAGAGTCAGGTTTTTCAGATAAGATAAAAGAATATGAAAAGGATGGAAATATCATATTCGGTATCTGTGGCGGATATCAGCTTTTAGGAAAGAAGATAAGAGATCCTTATACTGTTGAAGCTGGTGGAGAGATAGATGCTCTTGGGCTTCTTGATGTAGAAACTGTTCTTTCCAAGGAAAAGATCAGAAGAAGAGTAAAGGGAAAGATAAGTGAGATAACAGGTTTACTCAGTGGCTTATCTGATCTTCCTATTTCCGGTTATGAGATCCATATGGGAATTACTAAAGGAAATATAAAGACACTGGATATAATAGAGAGAATAGAAGAAACAGAAAATAGTGATATAGATCAGAACAGCATTTTAGATGGAGCTTATGATAAAAACACTTATGGTTCATATATTCATGGTATATTTGATGAAAAGGAAGTAGTGACTGCCTTTATTCTTGCTGTTGCTTCATTAAAGAATAAGAAGGGCAGACTAGAAGAGGAAAGATTTAAAGCTTTTGTAGAAAATCTAAATGTAACTGATTGCCATGCCTTTAAAGAAGAGCAATATGACATTTTAGCGAATACTTTGAGGGAATCTTTGGATATGAAAAAAATATATGGATTATTAAAAGATTCTGTGATATGATACACAACGGATTTTTAAGATGTTTCGCTTAGTAGCGGGACGAAACATTTTAATATAATTAAATATTGGACATAAGGTGCTTTTGCATGTCAGTTACTGTAGGGAATTTCATTTTCCTATTAAGTAAGGCGCAGAAGTTAAAAGGGAAACAGGTTAAAGCCCTGTACGATCTCGTCACTGTGTTTAGGGAGTCCTTATATAGTTAGTGTCACTGGATTATTTCTGGGAAGGCCATATATAGGGGCGTTGATCTTTGAGTCAGGAGACCTGCCTTTTTGTTGGTACACTAAAGTCACGAGGAATTGACTGTACGTTTTATGGATCAAGCTTTTTTAGCGACGATACATTTCTTTTCATGTGCAATCAACTCTGGCGAAAGTCAGAGTTTTTATTTTGTGTAAGCCGAGCCAAAGTCGCTTATGCGAAGCATATGTCTAATAAATATATACGGCTTCACATTTATGTGAAAAGCCGTATATATTTATTAGACAGATCTGCCTACGGCAGATAAGCGACCTTGGCGAGGCCGCATCATCGAGCAAGCTTTGCTTGCGAGAGGAGCGAGGCCGCATCATCGAGCAAGCTTTGCTTGCGAGAGGAGCGAGGCCGCATCATCGAGCAAGCAAAGCTTGCGAGAGGAGTGAGGCCACATCATCGAGCGAGCGAAGCTTGCGAGATGTGCGAATCCGCATCATAAGCACCTAAGTCCAAAATAGGAGGAAAGTAAAATGAGAAAGAAACTGTTAACTGTAGCTCTTGCTTCAATGATGGCTGTTTCAATGGCTGCTTGTGGTAAGACAGAGGATAAGACAAATACTACTGCATCAACAACTGAAGCAGCTAGTCAGTCTGATTCAAAGAGTTCTGAGGAAAAGGCGGCAGAAGTTGCTTCCCTTATCGATGCTATCTATGTTCAGCAATATACTGAAGATACTTACGCTAACTGTGAAAAGGCAAAGGCTGCCTGGGATGCTCTTACTGATGAAGAAAAGGAAATGGTTAATGGCGAAAACGCTGATCCTGATTATTTTGGAAGAGATACAGGTGATGCTTCAAAGGATGATCCTTTAAATCAGGACAATATTGGTGAGAATGAGATTCTCGTTGTAAGTTTTGGTACTTCATTTAATGATAGCCGTGTTACTGATATCGGTGGCATCGAAAAGAAGATTCAGGAAGCAAATCCTGATTGGTCTGTAAGACGTGCATTTACAGCACAGATCATCATCAATCACGTATATGCCCGTGATAATGAAAAGATTGATAACGTGGATCAGGCCCTTGAAAGAGCTGTAAATAACGGCGTTAAGAATCTTATTATCCAGCCAACTCATCTTATGCATGGTGCAGAATATGATGAACTTGTAGCTCAGCTTGATTCATACAAGGATAAATTTGAGACAGTTAAGGTTGCAGAACCACTTCTTGGTAAAGTTGGAAATGATGCTTCATCAATCAACGAAGATAAGGAAAATGTTGCTAAGTATGTTGTAGCACAGGCTGTTAAGGATGCTTCTTTTGATTCACTTGAAGCTGCTGAAAAGGACAGCGTTGCATTTGTATTAATGGGACATGGTACAAGCCATACAGCAAAGATCACATACAGCCAGATGCAGACTCAGATGGATACACTTGGATATAAGAATGTATTTATCGGAACAGTTGAAGGTGAGCCTGAAGAGACTGAATGCAGCAAGGTTATTGAAAAAGTAAAGGCTGCAGGTTATAAGAAAGTAATCCTTCGTCCTCTTATGGTAGTTGCTGGTGATCATGCCAATAATGATATGGCTGGCGATGACGAAGATTCATGGAAGTCAATGTTTGTTGCTTCTAATGCATTTGATTCAGTAGATGCTCAGATTGCAGGTCTTGGAAGAATTGAAGAAGTTGAAGCGCTTTACGTTGCTCATACAAAAGCTGCACTTGAAACTTTAGGTTCTGCTGATTCATCAGCCGCCAGCAAATTAGAAGATGGCGAATACACAGCTACATTTACAACAGACAGCTCAATGTTTCATATCAATGAAGTATATGAAAACAAGGGAAAGCTTACTGTTAAAGATGGTGTTATGACAATGCATATTGTTCTTGCATCAGATAAGATCGTAAATCTCTACCCAGGTTCAGCTGATGACGCAGCAAAGGATGGAGCAGAGCTCCTTCAGCCTACAAAAGAAACTGTTGAATATAGCGATGGAACTAAGGAAGAAGTTAATGCTTTCGATATTACAGTTCCAGCAATAGGTGAGGAATTTGACCTTGCTCTTATAGGTACTAAGGAAAAATGGTACGATCATAAGGTAAAGGTTACAGACCCGGTTAAGGCCCAGTAATTATTTAGCCCACGACTTTTGTCGCGGGCTTTCTGCAATTATTAAAGATATTAAAAAATGGAGGATAAAGATATGACTAGATTTAAAAAAATAAGAAAGGCTATATCTTTATGCCTCCTTTTTGTCTTTTTTTTACTAAATGGATGCGCTGTTAATAACAATTCAATAAAAGGTGACGATAATAATGTTACCAATAGTAAAGAGAGTAGCGCTACCGACAGTGAAGAAAATGATGCGAAAGATAAAGAGCAGTGGCTCAGTATCCAGTTATCCGGTGGCACAGGTAAGGCAAAATTAGAGTCTCCTGTAAAGGTAACTTATAACAATGGAAAGGCTTATGCCCATATTATCTGGAGCAGTTCAAACTATGACTATGTAATAGTTGATAATGAGAAATATTTAAATGAGTCAGCCCCAGGAGAAAACAGCAGTTTTACTATTCCTGTGGAATTAGATAAGGAAATCCTGCTTATAGCTGATACTACAGCCATGAGTAAGCCCCATGAGATTGAATATAAAATAAAGATCAGTAGTGATATAGAAGAAGCTGGAAATAATGGATCCAGCGAAGAATCAAAACAAGATGGAAACAATGGTTCCAGCAAAAAAACAAGTAAGATAAAAGAAGAATTTGAAGAATGTAAGAAGATTCTTCAGGATTCCGGTATAAAAAAACAGGATAAAAAGATAATAAAATACGCAGAAGAATTAGAAATCGAAAGATACGAAGATGATATTCATCTTATTTATATAAATGATATTGGAGTTTATTTACTTATCCCAAAAGATAAGAAGCTCGATGATAAAATAGAGAAAAACATTAAAGAATTAAAGAATCTATATATTTTAAGAAAGGATCTAGACAGGACTTATCTTGTATCTACATCCGTTATGGATCTTATTATATGCATTGATGCAGCAGATAATATCAGATTATCAGGAACAAAGAGTAAGGACTGGTATCTTACAGAGGCAAAAAAACTGATGGATAGCGGTGATATTATATATGCTGGTAAATACAGCGCACCGGATTATGAACTTATTCTTAGTGAAAAATGTAACTTAGTAATTGAAAATATGATGATCCTTCATACCCCTGAAGTTTTAGAAAAGTTAAGAAGCCTTGGGATACCTGTTATAGTTGAAAGATCAAGCTATGAGAACAGCCCTAAGGGAAGGCTCGAATGGATAAAATTATATGGGGTCTTATATGGAAAAGAAGATGAGGCTGAGAAATATTTTAATAAAGAGATAGAACGTATCGAAAATGTTTCAAAGCAGGGGGATGTTACATGTGCCTTCTTTGCCATTAATCAGAATGGGGCTGTAAATATAAGAAACAGCAGCGATTATATTGCTAAAGATATTGAAATTGCAGGAGGAAAATATCTTCCGGATATTGATAACGGGGACTCTAAATCTACAATGAATATACAGATGGAGGAGTTCTATGCCACAGCCAGAGATGCAGATGTTCTTATCTATAACGGAACTATCGAAGGGGAGTTAAATGATATAAATGACTTGATAAAAAAGAACGAGTTATTTAAAGACTTTAAGGCTGTAAAAAATGGCAGAGTATATACTACAACAGCTGACTTTTTCCAGCAGTCCAGCATGACCGGGGAATTTATAGAGGATATTTCGTCTGTTTTATATGAAAAGGATAGTGAGCTGACTTTCCTGAAACATTTAAAATAACAAAGACTTAGGAAGAAAATTTATGAAGCGAAAAATAATAGTTTTTAGCATTCTTTTTCTGGGACTTATATTAATAACATTATTTTCCATAGGAGCAGGAAGCGTATCTTCCGGTCTTAAGGAAACATGCAGTGTTCTAATGGGAAATAAGGAAAATGAAGTGCTTTATAATATCATATGGCAGATCAGAATTCCGAGAGTAATAGCAGCCGTAATTCTTGGGGGAGCTCTTTCTGTGGCAGGATTTCTGTTACAGACCTTCTTCCTTAATCCTATTGCGGGACCTTATGTTTTAGGAGTTTCCTCCGGAGCAAAGCTTGTTGTAGCAATCACTATGATCTTTAGCCTTAAAATGGGAGTGATACTTAATTCCTGGATGCTTATAGGCGCTGCATTTATAGGGGCGCTTATATCCATGGGAATCGTGCTGCTTATATCTTTCAGGATTAAAAGCATGTCCATCCTTGTAGTATGCGGCATCATGATAGGTTATATCTGTTCAGCAGTTACAGAGATCCTGGTAACATTTGCCAGCGATAGTAATATTGTTAATCTCCACAACTGGTCCCAGGGATCATTTTCAGGAATATCCTGGGAAAATGACAGGCTGATCCTTATCCTTGTCTTTATTTCATTATTTATCACGGCTTTTTATATTAAACCTATAAATGCCTATAGATTAGGGGAAAGATATGCCGCTTCCCTTGGAGTAAATATAAGGGGCTTAAAAATAGCCCTTATCATACTGTCCAGTTTACTTGCAGCAGTAGTAACAGCCTTTGCAGGACCGGTGTCATTTGTGGGAATTGCAGTGCCACATTTAATGCGACGGGCCTTTAAGACAGGCAAGCCATCTGTCCTTATTTTTGGATGCTTCTTTGGAGGGGCGATAGTTACACTCTTTTCAGATACAATGGCAAGGCTTATATTTGCGCCGCTGGAACTTTCCATCAGCACGGTTACAGCAGTTCTTCTTGCGCCGGTGGTGGTGGTAATGATGATAAGAAAACACAAGGCAGGTGATAGGTTTTGAGTAAAACAGTGATAAAAATTGAAAATCTGACTGCCGGTTATGGAAAAAAAGAGGTCATAAAAGACTTTTCTATTGAAATAAAAAAGGGTGAGATGATCAGCATCATAGGGCCTAACGGAGTGGGAAAGTCTACACTTCTTAATACTGTAAGAAATGAGATTAAAGCCATCAGGGGCAAGGTTTTATTTAAGAAGGATAATGGTGAATTCACTGATATAAAGGATCTGAAAGATAATGAAAGAGCAAGGCTTATAGCCCAGGTTTCTACAGAAAAGATAAGATCAGAAATGCTTCTTAGCAGGGAAGTTGTGGAATTAGGAAGATATCCTTATACCAATAGATTCGGCGTCCTTTCAGATGAGGATAAAAGAATAGTGGATCTTGCAATAGATAGAGTCGGGGCAAGAGATCTTTTAGATAAAGAATTTATAAGGATGAGTGATGGAGAAAAGCAGATAATCATGCTGGCAAGAGCCATAGCTCAGGAACCGCAGGTACTTATTTTAGATGAACCTACTTCTTATCTGGATATCAGATATAAGATAAGGATAATGAAAGTGCTAAAGAAGCTGGTTTCTGAAAAAGAAATCTGCTGTATCATGTCCCTTCATGAATTAGAACTGGCAAGATATATATCCGATAGGATACTGTCGGTAAATAGAGACGGAACAATAGAAAATAAAGATATAGATCATACCTTTAATGAAGAGAATATAAAGAATTTATATGATCTATCTGAGGAAGATCTGGCTATTTATAAAGAAATATATAGATGATTTTAATGAGTGATCAAATAAGGGAAATGCAAATGGAAAAAAATGCTGTATTTGAATATGTAAAGCCAGAGGAGATAGAAAAGAGATCCTTTGAGATTATAACTGAAGAATTAAAGGATAAGGGTATCGTATTAACAGGAGACACAGCTTCTGTAATAAAAAGAGTGATACATACTTCAGCAGATTTTTCTTATGCAGAAAGCCTTTTTTTTTCAGAAAACGCAGTAAGTAAGGCCCGTGACCTTATCAGAAATGGAGCTCATATTGTTACTGATACTAATATGGCTCTTTCAGGGATAAACAAGAAGAGACTGGCTATGTATGGTGGTGAAGTCCACTGCTTTATGGCCGATGAGGATGTGGCGCATGAAGCAAAAGAAAGAGGAGTGACCCGTGCCACAGTAAGTATGGAACATGCAGCAAAGTTGGATAAAAGGATCATTTTCGCCATAGGAAATGCTCCAACAGCCCTGATCACATTAAACCAGTTGATAGAAGATAAAGTCTTTATCCCGGATTTTATAATCGGCGTACCGGTTGGCTTTGTAAATGTAGTTTATTCTAAGGAACTTATCATTAATGGAAATGTTCCTTATATCGTAAACAGAGGAAGAAAGGGTGGAAGCAATATAGCGGCGGCTATATGTAATGCGCTTCTTTATGGTATGTAAATGGAACTTAGATATGGTTTTACTACCGGAAGTTCTGCAGCAGCGGCCTCAAAGGCAGCAATACTTATGCTTTTATCCGGAAAAATTAAAGAAAAGATATCCATAATAACACCTAAGGGAATTACATTTAATGCAGAAATTAAGGATATAGATCTTGATCTAAAGAATTTTAAAGCAAGCTGCGCAGTTGAAAAAAATGGCGGAGACGATCCGGATATTACCACAGGACTTCTTATATATTCAAGGGTTTCAGTTGAAGAAAGGGACGGAGATGAATTAATTATTGATATCGACGGGGGAGAAGGCGTTGGCAGAGTAACCATGCCGGGACTAGATCAGCCTGTAGGTAATGCAGCTATTAATTCAGTACCACGTAAGATGATAGAAAATGAAGTCCGTGAAGTAGCTGAGCTTTTTGATTTTAAGGGAAAAATAAAGGTTGTTATCTATGTTCCTCAGGGTAAAGAAACAGCTAAAAAGACTTTTAATGAGAGACTGGGAATAATAGATGGCATTTCTATCCTTGGTACTAGCGGAATTGTTGAACCAATGTCAGATCAGGCACTGCTGGACACCATCAGGGTTGAATTAAATCAAAGAAAGGCTTTAGGAGAAGAAATAATAGCTATAACTCCTGGAAATTACGGACAGGAATTCATGCTTAGAGCCTATGGGTATCAGTTGGACAGGTCTGTTAAATGTTCCAATTTTATAGGGGATACTATTGATATGGCGGCATCAATGGGTTTTAAGAAAATGCTTCTTACAGGTCATATAGGAAAACTTATAAAGCTTTCCGGTGGGATTTATAATACCCATTCAAAGAATGGTGATGCCAGGATGGAACTTCTTCTTGCAGCGGCTATAAAAGTCGGGATTGATGCAAAAGAGGGAAGAAAGATCCTTGATTCTGTATCTACAGAAGAAGGAATAAGGATAATTAAAGAAGCAGGATGTTTTGATGCAGCAATGGATCAGATGATGGATAAGATCATGTATTTCCTTAATAAAAGAGCTGATGAAAAGATCAGTATTGAGTGTATAGTCTATTCCAATAATTATGGACTTCTCTCAAAAAGTGACGGGGCAGAAGAACTGCTTTATAGTTTAATGAATAGTTAAGAAAATAATGGAGATATGACATGGTACATTTTGTAGGAGCAGGATCTGGAGCAGTGGACCTTATAACTGTAAGGGGTATGGAACTGCTAAAGAAAGCGGATATTATAATTTATGCAGGATCATTAGTGAATAAAGACCTTCTTCAATATAAAAAAGAAGGGGCAGAATGCTATGACAGCGCCTATCTTACACTGGAAGAAGTAATTGAATTGATTAAGAAAGCTGAAAAGGAAGAAAAAGAAGTTGTTAGACTTCATACAGGAGATCCAAGTCTTTACGGGGCTATAAGAGAGCAGATGGACGAGCTGGATGAACTGGGCATTTCCTATGATGTGACCCCTGGAGTTACAGCAGCCTTTGGGGCAGCGGCAAGTCTTGGACTTGAATATACTTTGCCGGAAGTAACACAAACTCTTATTATCACAAGGGTTGAAGGGAAAACACCGGTTCCAGAGTTAGAAAAGGTAAGAGATTTAGCAAAGCATAAAACTTCCATGGCAATATATTTAAGCACAGGCTTGTTAAAGAAGTTAGAAGAAGAATTAAAGATGGCAGGATTAGAGGAAGATACTCCTGCAGCTATCATTTACAAGGCAACCTGGCCAGAAGAAGAAAGATATATATGTACTGTCAGCACCCTGGAAGAAACAGCAAAGAAGAATAATATAAAAAAGACAGCTATCGTTCTTATTGGAGAAGCCATAAGGACTGTGGCAAAGGAAAGTAAGGCAGTCAGATCAAAGCTTTATTCACCGGATTTTGAGACAGAATTCAGGAAAAAAAATTAAGAAGAATTAATAATAAAATAAAAGAATAATAAGATAAAGAAACAACAAGATAGTTACAAAAGCAGGATTTTATAAATGATAAAAAGAGTAATCTATTTTACAAATGAAGGAGAAAAAGTAAAAGATGAGATTAAGAGGCATTACGAAAATGATCTTATTCTTTCTTTAGATGGAAGAAAAGATGATGGAAAATGCTTTATTTCTAATGGGTTTAAGTATCATAATCCTATAATCTTTATCGGAGCATTAGGGATAGCTGTAAGGATGATGAAAGATCTTTCCATGGATAAATTAAAAGACAGCGCCTTTATTGTAATAGATGAAAGAAAAAAGTATGTTATCCCGGTTTTATCAGGGCATATGGGAGGTGCTGTAGAATTATCTCTTGATCTTTCAAAAAGATTAGGAAGCGAAGCGGTTATAACAACTGCAACAGATGTAGAAGGAAAGTTTTCGGTAGATACATTTGCAAGGATAAATCATCTTAAGATTAAAAATAAAGAGATGATAAAGAAAGTCTCAGCAAAGGTATTGGATAATAGAGAGATTAAAATAGCCATACCAAGAGGCTGTAAGATCACAGGCGAGGCCTGGGATAAGGTTAATGTCACGTATTATAACAATGAAGCAAAAGAAATTGCTGCTGCAGATGTGATAATAACCTGCCATGAAAATGCAGAAATGTTTAAGAATAAAGAAAACCTTATTCTTTGCCCTTCTGAATATATCTTTGGAATGGGAGTAAGAAAGGGAAAAACTTTTGAAGAAATAAGTGATTTCCTTTTATCCAGCGGAATAGACAAAAAATGGATGGAGGATAATATCCTTTATCTTTCAAGCATTGATCTTAAGGAAAAAGAAGAAGGACTGCTTAATATAGCTTCATTTTATCATACTGATCTTATCTGTTTTTCAGCAGAAGAATTAAAGGATGTAAAGGGGCATTTTAAGGAATCAGATTTTGTTAATAAAACCGTTGGAGTTTCAAATGTATGCGAGAGAGCAGCTTGTCTTTTAGCCAGCAGGTTAGATAGCAATTTTAATAATAAGCTTTATAAAGAAAAGAATGCAGGAAATGGGATCACTTTCGCAATAGCAAAGATAGAAAGAAATGAGTTTCACTGGAGATAAAGGAATAAAAGGAATATAAGTATGGGAAAGATATTTGTTGTGGGTTTTGGACCTGGAAATAAAGAGAATATGACTATGGATGCGTTTAATGCAATTGAAGCATCTGATATCATCGTCGGATATACGGTATATATAGAACTTATGAAGAAGATGTATCCTGAAAAGGAATACCGTTCAACTCCAATGAGAAGTGAGATTGAAAGATGCCGTCTTTGCTTTGAACTGGCAAAAGAGGGAAAGGTAGTTTCGCTTATCTGCAGCGGTGATGCGGGAATTTATGGAATGGCATCCCCTGTACTTTCTCTTGTAAAGGAATATGATTTTCATGATATCACTATAATCCCTGGGGTTACAGCTGCTGTATCAGGAGCTGCAGTTCTTGGTTCACCTCTTACCTCAGATTTTTGTGTAGTGAGTCTTAGCAATGCCCTTACTCCTTGGGAAGTTATAGTAAAAAGACTGAAAGCTGCAGCCCTCGGAGGATTTGTTACAGTTCTTTATAATCCAAGAAGTAAGACCAGACCAGGACTTTTAAATGAAGCCATAGATATATTTTTAAATGAAGGAGTTAGTAAAGATACTCCGTCAGGTTACGTTAAAAATATAGGAAGAGATAAGCAGGAATATAAGATACTTACTTTAGAAGAATTAAGGACAGCAGATATTGATATGTTTACAACAGTTTTTATCGGAAATGAAGAAACAGAAGTTATAGATGACAGGTTAGTAACTAGAAGGGGTTACAAAATATGAAGAAAATACTTATATTCGCCGGCACCACAGAAGGCCGGATATGTGCCGAAAAACTCAGTAGTTATGGCATTTCAATGGATGTATGTGTAGCAACTCTATATGGTAAAGAAATGATAGCGCCTTCTAAATATATAAATATCCTTGAGGGAAGGCTTGATATTGCTGATATAAAAGAACTGCTGGAAAAAAATGATTATCTTTTGATCATTGATGCCACTCATCCTTATGCCACAAATGTTAGTAAGAATATTAAGGAAGCAAATGTTAAGGGTCTGCCTTATCTAAGGATTAAAAGAGAATCATTAAATTCAGATTATGGAACATATTTTGATAACTATGATGAAATGATCCTTAAATTAAAGGATACAAAAGGAAATATCCTTCTTACTACAGGAAGTAAGGAATTAAACAGATTTGCGTCAGAAGAAGCTTTAAGGAGCAGGCTTTATGTAAGGGTTATCCCGGGAGAAGAAAGCCTAAGACTCCTTAGCGAAGCAGGAATAGAAAGAGAAAAGATAATAGCCATCCAGGGACCATTTTCAGTTAATCTGAATAAGGCTCTTATGGAGCAGTATGATATTAAAGTGCTTGTAACAAAAGAAAGCGGCACAGCTGGTGGATTTAAAGAAAAGATTGATGCTGCAAAAGAAGAAGGAGTAAGCTGCTTTATCCTCCGAAGACCTGAAGCTGATCAAAAGGAAGAAGGAATATCTTTAAATGAGGCAGTTGAAACAGTACTTAAAAAATATGGAATAGAAAAGAAAACCAAGATCAGCCTTATTGGAATAGGAATGGATGGAGCCCGAACACTTACTTTAGAGGCAAAGCAGGCTATAGAAGAGGCAGGTATCATATATGGAGCCGGCAGGATGGTGGATTCTGTGGCTTATTTAAATGAAAAAGCCGATTTTAATAAAATGTATCTTAGCGAAGAGATTGCAGCTGATATAAAGAAACAGCTGGATAAGGATCTTACTAAAGAAAAAGAGATTGCTATCCTATATTCTGGGGATACGGGTTTTTACAGCGGGGCTGCTAAAATGAGAGACAGGCTTTTAGCAGATGAAGATATCAGTAAGAGGATAGATCTAAAGACTTTGCCGGGAATAACATCTCTTTCGATGATGGCTGCAAGATGTAACATCTCTTATGAAGATATTAAGATTATCAGCAGCCATGGGGTAAGTAATGATATCTGGGAAAAGAACTTAAGATCAGGTCTTAAGGAAAATAGAAGTATCTTTCTTATTACTTCAGGAACAGAGGATGTAAGAAAAATCATGGATATAGTAAGCCATGAAGATAAGTCTTATCAGATCTATATAGGTAAAAATCTTTCTTATGATGATGAAGAAATAAGAGTATTAGATTTAGAAGATATTAATGAAAACGAAGATATCCTTAGCAGGGAAGGGCTTTATTCAGTGGTGATAAAGAGAGTCCCTGATATTATGAAGGATAGAGATAATGAAACATATCAGGAAAGACATGAGAAAAATACAGATGATCTAAAAATCCTTGGTATTCGGGATGAGGAGTTTATCCGGGATGATAAGACTCCTATGACTAAGGAAGAGGTTAGAGAGATAATAGTATCAAAGCTTCGCTTAAGAGATCATCAGCTTTTCTTTGATATAGGCAGCGGCACCGGATCTATAGCAATTCAGGCTGCTATGGTAAAGAATATAGAAGTTTATGCCGTAGAAGAAAAGAAAGAAGCCTGCCTTCTTATAGAAAAGAATATTAAAAAATTTGCCTTGGATAATATAAAAGTCTTTAATGACAGGGCATCGGGAATTTTAGATTCATTTCCAAGGCCGGATGCTGTATTTATCGGCGGAAGTGGCGGAGAATTAGAAGATATATTAGAAAAACTTAGATTAAAGAAAGAAGATCAGCATGATAAGATCAGAGTTGTTATAAGCACTGTAACTCTTGAAACTGAAATGGAAATCTATGATCTGATAAATAAATATGAACTAGAGGATTTAGATATTGTTGAAGTTAACATTTCAAAGGCAAGAAAACTGGGAAGATATAATCTTATGAAGGCTGAAAATCCTATAAAGATCATTTCATTTAAATTATAAAGAAATCTAGGACGCATGTTAGTGATATAAATTAAAGATAAAGAAAGATTAAGGTATCAAAAATGATAAATCATCCTGGAATTTTAATAGCGGCCCCCCAAAGTGGCAGCGGAAAGACTCTTATTACTATATCTTTACTAAGAGCCTTTTCTTTACTTGGCTTAAAGATAGGTGCATTTAAATGTGGCCCTGATTATATAGATCCTATGTTTCATAGAAAAGTATTAGGACTTCCATCAAAAAATCTGGATCTTTTCTTTGTTGATAGAGAGAAACTAAGGGAAATTTATAGCAATAAAAATGACTTTGATCTTTCTATTGTGGAAGGAGTTATGGGACTTTATGACGGAGCAGATATAAACAGTACTGATGCATCTGCTTATGATATAGCAGCGACTCTTGGCCTTCCTATTATTCTTGTTATCAATGCCAAGGGTATGGGAAGAAGCGTATTGTCTTTAATTAAGGGCTTTAAGCAGGATGATAGAAAAGAACTGATAAAGGGAGTTATCTTAAACCGTACAAGTAAAGGCTTTTATGAAAGATTAAAACCTCTTATCGAAGAAGAAACAGGACTTATTTCTTTGGGATATTTCCCTGAGAATAAGGATCTTAATATTTCCAGCAGGCATTTAGGACTTATGCAGCCTGAGGAAATAGAGGGTTTAAATGAAGTGATAAATAAGGCAGCGGATATTGCTAAAGAAAGCATAGACTTAGATAAAATAAGAGAGATAGCAGATAATACTGGTAAAGTAAGGGATTTAAAGAAAGATAAAGATTCCTTAGAAGAAGCATATAAAGAAAAAGAATATAAAGAAAAAGATTATGTAGAAAAGACTCATAAAAGAAAACGTATTGCAGTGGCGTGGGATGAGGCATTTTCTTTTTATTACGAAGAAAACCTGGATATCTTAAGAAAATATTTTGATCTTACTTTTTTCTCTCCCATAAGGGATGATAAACTGCCGGAGAATATAAGCGGAATTATCATCGGAGGCGGATATCCGGAAGAATATGCCCAGGTACTTTCTCGGAATAAGTCCATGAAGGAAAGTATATTAGAAAAATTAGAAAATGGAATTCCGGTGATCGCTGAATGTGGCGGATTTATGTATCTTTCTAAGACTCTTAGCACAAAAGAAGGTAAATGCTATGATATGGTTGGATACATTGATTCAAATATCAGTTATATGGGGAAACTTGTCAGATTTGGTTATTGTGATATAGAGGATAAAACCACAGGAATAAAGATCCGTGGCCATGAATTTCACTATTTTGATTCAGATAATAACGGTGATGGATGTATTATGAGGAAGAAAACAGTAAACAAGTCATGGCACGGAGTTCATAGGATTGATGATCAGTGGATAGGTTATCCACATTTATATCTTCCTTCTTCAGAAGAATTTATTAACTGGTTTGTTTCTAGGGTAATGGATTATTCTGATAAAAACTAAGGTAAAATATCAAGGATATCCTTAGTAGTTTCAGCCAGGTAAGTGGCTCCATTTGATTCAAGCTCTTCTTTTGTACCATAACCATAGAGGACACCGATGGAATCTACTCCTGCATTTTTTGCTCCAAGGATATCAAAATGGCGGTCACCTATCATGATAGCCTTGTCCTTTGAAATGCCAGCTTCATTTATTGCATCATTTATAAGCTTTGTCTTATCTGAAGATGGATCAGTAAGAGAAGGACTCTTGATAAAAGAGAAACAGTCACTAAGACCATATTTTTCAAGGATCCTTGATGCAAATTCAGCTGGTTTTGATGTAACTAACACGGTAGTCTTTCCTTTTTCCTTAAGGGCTGTAACCACTTCCTTTATATCCGGATATACAGTGAGATGAAAGAGGTTTTCTGTTGAATAAACAGATCTATAATAATTAACAGCTTCTCTGGCTTTTTCTTCGGAAAAACCATATCTATTCATGAAAGAATCCATGAGAGATGGGCCAACAAAGAGACGAAGCTCATCTTCAGGACGGTTTGGCATATCAAAGTGGTCCAGGGCAAACTGAGCTGATTCCATGATACCTTTGCCGGAATCAATTACAGTGCCATCAAGATCAAACATAATTAAGTCGTAGTTCATAGCTACCTCCTACACTTTTTAAGTGATATTTTATTAAAGGAGTATAACAGATAAATGTTAAGTCTTAAAGAAA
Source organism: Eubacterium sp. (assembly GCA_017420535.1). Classification (GTDB taxonomy): domain Bacteria; phylum Bacillota; class Clostridia; order Lachnospirales; family Lachnospiraceae; genus Eubacterium_Q. The sequence goes on from JAFOIV010000056.1 coordinate 61,330, forward strand.
CAATAGAAAAAAATTTAATATATGACATATCATCTCAGGATAAAGTGAAGGATAGATTTGATAAGGTGGCGAAGCCTTTAGACAGTTTAGGAAAGTTTGAAAAGCTGATATCTAAGATAGGTGGTATCAGAGCCAGTGCTGATGTGAGCATAAATAATCCTGTCCTTTGTGTATTTGCAGCGGATAATGGGATAGTGGAAGAAAAAGTAAGCCAGTCAGATCATAGTGTCACCACAGAATGTGTAAAGAACATCGCGGATTATAAAAGTGTTGCTGGTGTATTTGCAAAGAAGGCTGATGCAAAGATTAAAGTCTATGATATGGGTATAATAGATGATATAGATCATGATAAATATCACATTACAAATAAAAAAATAAGAAATGGTACTTCAAATTTTCTAAAGACCAGTGCCATGACAAGAGAAGAAGTGATAAAGGCTATAGAAATAGGGATAGATGCAGCATTTTCACTTAAGGAAGAAAAGGCAGATCTTATCTGTATCGGAGAGATGGGAATCGGAAATACCACTACTTCAAGTGCAGTTATTGCAGGACTTCTTAAGATGCCTGCCAGAGATGTAACAGGTTATGGAGCAGGGCTTTCGGATGAAGGATATAAAAGAAAGATAGAAGTTATAGATAAAGGGATAATAAAATATGACTTATATAATAAAGATCCCCTTACTATCTTACAGAACGTTGGTGGCTTTGATATAGCAGCAATGTGTGGCATGGTGATAGGATGCGCCGTTAATAATATCCCTGTTATATTAGATGGCCTTATAAGTCTAACAGCAGCCTATCTGGCTAAACTTATCACAGGAAAAAATATAGAAGATTTTGTCATAGCTTCTCATGTTGGTAAAGAAAAAGCTGTTAAGATATTGCTGGAAAGATTAAAACTGGAGGCTGTGATTGATGCTGATATGGCTTTAGGAGAAGGAACCGGCGCGCTTCTTATGCTGATATTATTAAAGACGAATATCTTAGTTTTAGATGATACTATAAGATTTGAAGATACTGATATTGAGCAGTATGTAAGATTACATGAGGAAAGTTAAATGCTTGTTTTAGTTTACGGTGGGTCAGGCAGCGGCAAATCAGAAATAGCTGAGGATTATTGCTTAAACCTAAGAAAAGACAGTAGTCATAAAATGATATATCTTGCTACGATGGAACCCTTTGGGAAGGAAGCTGAGGAAAGAATAAAAAGGCATAGGGATCTTAGAAAAGACAAGGGGTTTGTTACAATTGAAAAAACATGTGATATAAACGAGATTGAGGTAAAAAAAGATGATATCATCCTTTTGGAATGTATGTCTAATCTTGTTGCTAATGAGTTTTTTACAAAAAATCTTAATAATGAGGAAGTAGTAAAAAAGATAAGTCTTGATATTAAGAATCTAAGTGACAGAGTTGAAAATCTCATCATTGTATCAAACGACATATTTTCATCCGGGGAAGAATATGGAAAAGAAACCTATGAATATATGAAGGCTTTAGGTGAGATAAATAAAGATATTGCAAAAAAGGCTGATGTTGTTTTTGAAGCTGTAGTAGGTATTCCAGTTATCAAAAAAAGTATTAGATAAATAAAAGAAAAGGTAGTTTTATGCTAAAGAAATTTTTTAGAAGTATCGCAGTTGCATTTTCTATATATTCAAGAATACCAATGCCTCAGTTCATTTGGAACTCTGATGATATGAAATATGATATGATCTTTTTTCCATGGGTTGGTGGAGTGATAGGGGCTGTAATGCTGGCCTGGTATAAACTTTCAGATTATCTTCAGGTAGGTAAGATGGGGCAGGTATTAATACTGGTTGCAATACCTCTTATCATTACAGGAGGTTTTCATTTTGATGGATTTATGGATACAGAAGATGCTCTTAGATCTTATAAAGGAAAAGAAGAAAGATTAAAGATAATGGAGGATCCGCATATTGGGGCATTTGCAGTGATAGGTGCGTTTGTCTATATTCTGATCCTTACAGGAACCATGTCTATGATAGGAAGTAATAAAGGATTTTATATAATATTCTGCAGTTTTTTTCTTGTCAGATGTTTAAGTGGAATTCTTACACAAATCCTTAAGTCAGCAAAAAAAAGCGGTATGCTTAAGGATACAAAGGATAATTCAGGAAATAAAGTTAAATTATTTCTTATTATCCAAATGATACTGGCACTTATTTTTATTTTATATATCTCTATTCCTTTTGGAATGGGGGTAGCTTTAGTAATGTTTTGTTATATTTTAATCTTTAAGCATAGGTCTTATAAGCTCTTTGGCGGAGTGACAGGTGATCTTTTGGGAAGATTTTTATGTGTTGCAGAGCTGCTTATAGTTATCAGTATTTTTTTAATAGAGAACATTTTAAAGTTAGCTAAAATATATTAGAATAAAAGGAAATGATATTAATATGATTCTTATAGTAGGGGGCATGGCCCAGGGAAAAACTGAATTTGCAAAGAGTTTCAATGATCTTAAGGTTATTGATGATCTTCATCTTTATATTAAAGACAGGGTTTATGCGGGAAAATCTGAGGATGAGATTTTAAGTGAGATCATGGCAATGGATATAGATAATGCTGTTATTATTGCAAATGAAGTGGGGTGTGGCATTGTTCCTATTGAAAAAAATGAGAGAGATTATAGGGAAATCTGTGGAAGAATATTAATAAGACTTGCTAAGAAGGCAAGTCATGTCTATCGGATGGTTTTAGGATTTGCAGAGGAGGTTAAATGAAGATCTATCTTATCAGACACGGAGAGACTAAAGGAAATTTAAAGAAGAAGTATATTGGAAGAACTGATGAGAAACTTTGTAGTGAAGGGCGTATCAAATTGGAAAATAAAAAGGATAAAGGCTATTATCCTTCCTGTGATGTAGTATTTTCAAGCCCGATGAAGAGGTGTCTTGAAACTGCAGATATCATATATCCTGAAAAAAAGAAGATAATAATAGATGATCTTTCAGAGATGAATTTTGGATGCTTTGAAGGAAAAAATTATGAGGAATTAACTCAGCTTACAGATTATTATCTTACCTGGGTAAACAGCAATTGTGAATTACCAATCCCAGGAGGAGAATCAAAAGCTTATTTTATAAAAAGATCCGTCAGAGGATTTGAAAAAGCACTTTCGATAATAAAGAAAGATTATCCATCTGCAAATGAAGTATCACTGGTGGTCCATGGTGGAACGATAATGTCGATACTAAGCAGCAGAATGGGTGGAGATTTCTATGATTATCAGGTAAGTAATGGAGATTTTTTATGCTATACCATTTGATAGCTTTTATTCTGGCTTTTATATTAGATACTATATTTGGAGATCCAAGATGGTTTCCTCATCCGGTAATATTTATAGGACGGTTTATTGCTTTCCTTGAGAAAAAATGGCTTGGTGAGGATGATAACGACGATGAAAAACTGATAAATGGAAGAGTGCTTACTATTGTGGTTGTTGTAGTTACATTTGATATAACCCTGGCAGTAATTATATTTTCCTATAAGCTAAATGTAGTAGTTGGTATCATTATTGAATCTATTCTGGGAGCTACATGTCTTGCGGCAAAAGATCTTAAAAAAGAGAGCATGAAAGTCTACTATTCTATTGATGATATTAATAAAGCAAGATACGCGGTATCCATGATAGTTGGAAGAGATACAGAAAGCCTTAGTAAGGAAGGTGTAATTAAGGCTGCTGTTGAGACGGTGGCTGAAAGTACATCTGATGGTGTTATAGCTCCGATGTTTTATCTTGCTATAGGGGGACCTGGTCTTGCTTTAATTTATAAGGCTGTAAATACAATGGATTCTATGATCGGTTATAAGAATGATAAATATCTCTATTTTGGAAGATGTGCAGCAAAATTTGATGATGTTTTAAATTTTATCCCTGCAAGGATAAGTGGAATCTTAATGGTTGCGGCTACTATATTTGATAAGAAAAATTTTGATACAAAAAATGCATGGAAGATTTTTAAAAGAGACAGACTAAAACATAAGAGTCCAAATTCAGCTCACACAGAGGCTGCGGCTGCTGGAGCATTAAATATACAGCTGGCAGGTCCAGCATACTATTTTGGAAAAAAAGTGGAGAAGGATTATCTGGGAGATAAGAATAGAGAAGTTATTTCTGATGATATTAAAAAGATGAATGAATTAATGTATCTTACCAGCATCAGCGCATTTTTTATCTGTGTTATGATATTGGGGATCATTACGACTATTTTAAATTATTGCTAAAGAGGTAAAAATAAAATGCATGGTGGAGATATATACAGGAATAAAGTTGATATAGATCTTTCGACTAATATTAATCCCTTAGGATGTCCTGAATATATAAAAGAGGCCATCAGGGATAGTATTGATGCAGTAGATAAATATCCGGACCATACATATTCATCTCTAAGAAATGAATTAAGAAATTATCTCGGACTTAAAGATAGCATAAATTTAGAAATCTTTAACGGTGCGTCAGAATTTATATCTTCATTTATAAGTTTTTTTAGACCTTCTAAAGCCCTTCTTTTAGCACCATCTTTTATTGGTTATAAAAGAGCCCTTGAAGCGGTGGGAACAGAAATAAATTGGTTTTATCTGAAAGAAGAAAATAAATTTAATGTTGATGGTCAGATATTAAATGAGATTAAAAATGAAAGATATGATGTTCTCTTTATTACAAATCCTAATAATCCTACAGGACGTCTTATAAATAAAGATCTGATGGAAAGAATAATTAAGGAAGCAGCTGAAAATGATACAGTTGTAATAGTTGACGAGTGTTTCCTTAAAATGACCGGAAAATATGATGAATCATCAGTCCTTCATCAGATAGAAAAATATGATAATCTTATCTGTCTTAATGCATTTACAAAAACATTTGCTATTCCAGGAGTGAGACTGGGATGGGCTGCTTTTAGTAAGAAATTTAATGATTATATTAAGGTCATTCCGGAATGGAACATTTCAACAATTGCAGATTCTGTCGGACGAAGGATCCTATCTAGTGATAAGACAAAAGAATATATAAAAAAGACTTTAGATTATTTAGAAATAGAAAAAGAGTTTTTTAGGGATAGATTAAAAGAATTTAAAAATATAAAATATTATGATTTTGATGCGGATTTTGTACTTATAAAAACAAGTATCGATCTTTATCAGGAATTACTTAAAAGAAAGATCCTTATCAGAGACTGCTCTGATTATACTGGATTGGGCGGGGGATTTTACAGGATAGCTATAAAAAGTCATGAAGAAAGCATCAGATTATTTGATAATTTAAAGGAGATTTATGGAGAATTCATTTAAGTTTTTTCAGAATAAAGAATGTAAATATTTTCCATGTCATAAGGATATGGAGGAGTTAAACTGTCTTTTTTGTTATTGTCCTCTGTATCATATGGATGAATGTCCTGGTAAATGGAAGATAGTGGAAAAAAATGGTCATAGATTTAAGTCCTGCATTGATTGTGACTTTCCTCATAGACCGGAGAACTATGCGGAGGTTATAAGATTACTTCATAATGAATTAAAGAATTAAGGTGTCACTTTAGACAACTTTTTTATTTTGCCTAAAAAAGAACAATTCCGGAAACGTTATAGTATTGGAAATTAATTTTGATATTAATTATAATGGATTATGAGTGATACATACACATCATTTAGCTATAAGGAGGAAGGGATAGCTATGAGATTTAAGAAATTTGCTGCAGTTTTTCTTACTGCGGCTCTTACGCTTTCTTTGGGGGCATGTCAGGATAAGAAAAAAGAAGGCGATACCGAGACAACAACAGCAACAACAACGGATTCAAATTTGGCTACTGAGGATGCGACTGAAAGTACAGCTGCTGAAGCAAAAAGTGATGTTGAACAGCTTCACGATGGTGATGAAGTTGTAAATATCGACTTTGAAGATGGGGACGTGGATTCATTCTGCGAATATATGAATGGTGGTAAATTCAAATTAAGCAATGAAGAGAATCAGTTAGTAGCTTCCATCGAAAGCTGCGGCGGGCTTGATTATGCAAATCAGGCCTTTTGGGATGGTTTTAAGCTTGTTGAAGGAACGGTATATACCTATAGTTTTGACATCAGCTCAGATATCACAAGAAAGGTAGAATACAGATTACAGATCAATTCAGGTGATTATCATGCTTATTGTTCCGAAAAGATAGATGTTGGTCCGGAAGTGCTTCATTTTTCCACAGATTTTACAATGACAGAGGATTCAGATCCTGCCCCTAGAATCGTATTTAATATGGGAAAAATGGAAGATATGACGGAAGACCCGGGACCACATAAGGTTTATATAGATAATATAAAGCTGGTGGTTAAGGATGCTTCAAATTCTATAGAGATGCAGGGACTTCCAGAGTATTCAAGGGTAAATATCAATCAGATAGGTTATAAACCTGAGGATGAGAAAATTGTATTTATAAAAGATCAGCATAATAAAGTTGTTTATGATGTCTATAACATTGATAAAGATGAAGTCGTTATGTCGGGTGAAGCGGGGGATGCTCATTTTGATTCAGAGACTGGAGATTTTGTTAGACAGGGAGATTTTTCAGAACTTGAAACAGAAGGAAGATATAAGATAGTTGCTCATATCGGAGATGAGAAAGCTGAGTCTTATGAATTCAAGATCTCAAATGATATCTATAATGATGTTTATAAAGACCTGGTAAAGATGCTTTATAAGCAAAGATGTGGAATTAAGACTGATCCTAATATCACTGGAGAAAAGTTCAGTCATGACGTATGCCATGATAAAGTGGCAAAAGTATATGGTGAGGAAGAAGCTCTTGATGTTTCAGGTGGATGGCATGATGCAGGTGACTATGGAAGATATGTTGTACCTGGAGCAAAGACCGTACAGGATCTTCTTCTTTCATATGAGCTTTTCGGAATAGATGATGATGACATGGGCATTCCTGAAAGTAATAATAATATTCCGGATATTCTTGATGAGGCAAAGTACGAGCTGGATTGGATGCTTAAGATGCAGGATAAGAGAACTGGCGGAGTATACCATAAAGTTACCTGTGCGGTTTTCCCTGAGACTGTTATACCAGAAGAAGAGACGGATGATCTTATCATTTCACCAATCTCTGCAGCAGCAACGGGAGATTTTGCAGCAGTAATGGCTAAAGCATCAGTTATATATAAAGATTATGATCCGGATTTTTCTGCAAAGGCGAAAGAAGCTGCTATCCTGGCCTGGAAATATCTTGAAACAACAGGAGATACAAAGGGATTCCTTAATCCATCCGATATTGTAACCGGTGAATATAAGGATGCAGTTACTCAGGATGAGATATTCTTTGCTGCAGTGGAACTTTACATTGCAGGATATGATGAAATAGGACCTAAGATAAAGGATTATTATAATTTCCAGGTGAAAAATGGACTTGGTTGGGCTGATATAGGTACATATGCAATGTATGATCTTGTTAGATCCGATGTATCAGGGTTAGATGACATTAAAGAAGAATTAAAGCAGTCAATGGTGAAGAGAGCAAATGATCTTAAGGAGAGAAGTAATTCTGATGCATATTATAATGCTTTACAGACGGATTATCCTTGGGGATCTAATATGGTTGTAGCATGTAATGGAATACTTTATTACATGGTTTATGATCTGACGGATGAAAGTGAGTATAAGGAATTAGCAAAGAGACAGATGGATTATCTCTTAGGAGCAAACAATCTGGGTTATTGTTTTGTTACTGGATATGGAACTCTTTCACCTAAACATCCACATCACAGACCTTCTCAGGTTGCAAAGGAAGCTGTGAGTGGAATGCTGGTTGGAGGACCTGACAGTGGGCTTGAAGATTCATATGCAAAGGCTGTTCTTTTTGGGCAACCGGCGGCTATGTGTTATGCAGATAATGAGCAGACTTATTCCACAAATGAAGTAGCTATTTATTGGAATTCGTCATTTATCCTGCTTATGTCAGCATTCAGATAAAACTAAAATAATACAAAAAAACAGAGCAAAATAATTACTATTATTTTAAGAGAAAGGGCAAAAAAATTGTTCTTTCTCTTTTTATTTCTTAAATATATTAAGTACGATCTAAAACAAATAAGAAACTGGTTAAGGGGTTAAATTCTTGTAAACGTTACCGCAAACGTAACCGGAAGAGCTGTTTTTGTAATATACGTACAAAAAAAATGAAAATTACTTGTTTAAATTAGAGAAAAGTGAAAACGTTTTCGTTTTTTTCTTGCTTTTTTTTGGAAAAATTATACAATAAAAAAAGATAAATAAAACGCTTAAACGCAAAAAAATGTTTGAATATGTTTCAAATCAGTCATGCGCATAGTCAATTTATCTAAAAAGGTTATACAGTGTACGGGAAGCACTGTATGATCCTTAAAAAGATCAATAAGAAGGAGGGTCGAAGTAAGTAAAAGTATTTATCTGATGAAATATGGTTACGGGAATGGCCATATTTATCTATTGTCTCTGCTCGGGAAATATGGAGACATCGAATATCTTTATAAGTGAGGATTTTAAAAAATGGGTAAAAAATTTAAAAGAGGCATGACAGGAGTCCTTCTTTCTCTCCTGATGGTGCTTTCTGTTCTTGGTTTTAATCCTTGGACAGGCAATGTCGCAAACACAACATCTCTGATCTCAGAGGTAAATGCAGCCGCAAATTATGGCTTAAAATCTAATATCCAGGATGGTACTATATTACATGCCTTTAACTGGACTCTAAATGATATCAAAAACGAACTTCCAAATATTGCAGCAGCTGGTTTTACAACTGTACAGACTTCACCACTTCAGCCACATGCTTATGGTGATAATGGTGATGAATGGTATTGGTTATATCAGCCAACTGAGTTTGTTATAGGTAATAATATCGGTTCAAGACAGGATCTTATTAATCTTTGTAATGAAGCTGATAAATATGGTATTAAGATCATGGTTGACGTGGTTGCAAACCATCTTGCTGGTGGTAAGAGAGGCGTACCTGATTATCTTAAAAAATATGAATATTATCATAATACAGAGTGGGATTCAAATAAGAAAAATGTAGACTGGTGCAACAGATATCAGGTAACACATTGTGATATCGGCCTTCCAGATCTAAATTCAGAACATGGCGATATTCAGAGATTTGTTAGAGCTTATGTTGACGACCTTAAGAGCTGTGGCGTAGATGGTATCAGATTTGATGCAGCAAAGCACATTGCTCTTCCTTCAGAAAATTGCAATTTCTGGCCTGCAGTTACAAATAATGGAATGTATAACTATGGTGAAATCCTTGTAGGACCTGATGATAGAGAATCAGGCAATGAAGGACTCATGAAAGAATATACAAATTATATGTCTGTTACAGATTCAAATTATGGTAAGTGGGTAAGAAGATCATTTGATTCAGGAAATGCTCCATCTGGATATGGTAACTGGAGCACACCAAAAAAGGGAAGCATTGCTAATGATAAACTTGTTTATTGGGCTGAATCACATGATACATGGTCAAATAATAGAGATGATAAAGAAGGTCATTCAATTGACATGAGCCAGAATACAATCGATAGAGCTTATGCAGTTGTTGCTAGTAGAAATGATATAGCAGCACTTTACTTCTCAAGACCTTCAGCAAATGTTAAAGAGCAGATTAAAATGTGCAAGAAAGGTAGCACACATTTTACTTCTAAGGAAGTAGCAGCAATCAATCATTTCCATAATGCAATGGATGGTAAGGATGATTGGTATGAAAATGATGATAATGTGGCAGTTGTAACACGTAAAAACGGTGGTGCTGTTATCGCTCTTGGTAGTGGTTCAAACAGATACGTAAACGTTGTTAATGCAGGTCATTATGCAAAGACTGGTACATATAAAGATGAAATCTCAGGTAATACATTTACAGTAACATATGACAGAATTGAAGGCACTGTTGGTTCAACTGGTATTGCTGTTATTTACGAGCAGAAAAATCCAGATCCTGTTTCAGTAGAATCTGTTTCACTTGATAAGACTGATTTAACAGTTTATGAAGATGACACAGCTAAACTTACAGAAACAGTACTTCCTTCAAATGCTACTAATAAGAGCGTTACATGGTTCTCATCAGATGAGTCCGTAGCAACAGTTTCAAATGGAACAGTTAAAGCTCATAATAAAGGTACAGCTACAATCACTGTTAAAACAAATGACGGCGGATATACAGCTACATGTAAAGTTAATGTTGAGAAGCAAAGTAATAATAAGAAGAGAGTTTATTTTGACAATACTTCTAACTGGAGCACAGTAAAGGCTTATATCTGGAAGAAGGGAACCAATACAGCAGTAAAGGCTTGGCCTGGTACAGATATGCAGAAGGATTCTGACGGAAAATATTATATTGATGTGGATTTTAATAAGGGCTATAACATGATCATCTTTACAAATGGTTCCGGTAAACAGACTGATGATCTTTCAATCCCAACAACAGAAAACCTTTATACATATAAGACAGGTAAGTGGTCTGTTAAGGGTGATTCTCCAGTGATCGAGACAAAGAGGGTATATTTTAAGAATACTTCTAACTGGAGTACAGTAAAGGCTTATATCTGGAAGAAGGGAACAAATAATGCTGTTCAGGCATGGCCTGGTACAGATATGAAGAAGGATGCTGATGGTACATATTACGTTGATGTAAATGTAAAAGACGGTTATAACATGATCATCTTTACAGACGGAAAGGGTACACAGACAGCTGATCTTTCAATCCCAACAGATTCAAAGAATTACTATAAATATAATTCAAACAGCTGGTCAGTAAAATAATATTTTAATTCTATTTATGGAGGAGAGATAAACCTCTCCTCCATTTTTCTATATTTTTTCAGAGATGATTAAGATAATAAATACTTATATTTTAATATTAGAAAGAATCTAATTCCCATTATAAAAATAAACACATATATATAGAGGTAATAAAATGTTAAATAGAAAAGCTTTTGCAAAGCGGGTTTCAGCTTTGGTTCTTGCTGCCACCGTTGCAGGAACAAGTTGTTTTGCAGGATTTCCATTAAAGGATGATCCTCTTAATCAGGTTGAAGCTTCTTCAGATATTCTTTCCTCTGACGTAAGAGGAGTAATCTATGCTGATTCCAGATCAGATTTTAGAGATGAATCTATTTATTTTGTCATCACCACAAGATTTTATGATGGAGATAAATCAAATAACTGCCGTACTTCAGAAGATGAAAAAGCTCACAATCCAGAGGAGGATCCATCCTGGAGAGGAGACTTTAAAGGACTTATAGAGCAGCTGGATTATATCAAGGCTCTTGGTTTTACAGCAATCTGGATCACCCCGGTTGTTCAAAATGATTCAGGATATGATTACCATGGCTATCATGCTTCAGATTTCAATGCAGTGGATTATAGATATGAATCCAATGGAGTTAATTACCAGACTCTTATTGATGCCTGTCATTCAAAAGGAATAAAAGTCATTCAGGATGTGGTATTTAATCACACCTGTAACTTTGGTGAAGATGGACTTAAGGCCCTGGGTGGAGAAGCATTAGAAAAACAGTTATCAAGTGATATTTACGGTGAGAGAAACCAGGTAGTAATGAATGGAACAGGAGATCCGTTAAATATTTATCATCATCATGAGTTCTGTGGAGGTGGAGACTGGGACAATTATGAAGCTCAGAGAAAAACTATAGCAGATGACTGTTTTGATTTAGAGACTGAGAATCCTGTAGTTTATAACTACATTACCGACGCCTATAAGAATTATATTGATATGGGAGTAGATGCTTTCAGAGTAGATACTGTAAAGCATATGTCAAGACTCACTCTTAATACTGCAATTCTTCCTGGATTAATGGGAGAGGCAGAAAAGATCGGAAATGATGATTTCTATATGTTTGGTGAGGTATGTACCAAGGGCCATGATGTGTGGTATAGAGATGCACCTCCTATTTCAACTTCATTTTATACCTGGGATAATGATGAAGAATATAAGAAACAGTGGAGCGACACTGATCTTTCTGTTAACGAAGCTCTTGTAGAACAGCACTATAAGGATCACCTGGATAAAGGATCCCAGCCAACTTCAGATAATGCTTTTCTTAAAGGAAATGATTATCATACACCTGATTATTCACAGAGTTCTGATCTGGGAGTTATAGATTTCCAGATGCATTGGAGCTTTATGAGTGCAAATGAAGCCTTTAGCACAGCAAAAAATGAGGATCAGTATTTTAATGATTCCACATGGAATGTAGTATATGTTGATTCTCATGACTATGCACCGGATAACTGCCAGAAAACAAGATATACAGGTGGAACAGACGCCTGGGCTGAAAACCTTGATCTGATGTTTACATTTAGAGGAATCCCTTGTGTATTCTATGGATCAGAAGTTGAATTCCAGGCTGGATGTCCTATCGATGTGGGACCAAACATGCCACTTAATGAGACAGGCCGTGCATATTATGGAGATTATCTTGAAGGAAATGTAGATACACCTGCTTCAACTCATTTCACAGAGTTTGGAAATGTATCAGGTAAGGTTAAGGATACACTTTCACAGCCACTTTCACAGCAGATGATCCGTCTTAACAGAATCCGCCAGGCAGTTCCAGCTCTTCGTAAAGGCCAGTATTCAACAGAAGGCTGTAACGGAAATATTGCCTTTAAGAGAAGATATACAGATGATAAGACAGATTCATTTGCATTGGTAGCTATTTCGGGTAATGCAACATTTACAGGTATTCCAAATGGAAGATATGTGGATGCAGTAACTGGTGATGTGCAGAATGTTTCAAATGGAACCCTTAATGCAAATGTTAGCGGCAAGGGTAACATGAAGGTTTATGTTCTTGATACTGACAAGACAAAAGCTCCAGGCAGAGTAATACCTAATGGTGTTTATCTTAATGATGGAGGTGCGCCTCAGCTTATCCTTGGTGGAAATATAGATGTTAAGGAGCCTGAAAGCCTTAGCCTTGATAAAGAGTGTCTTGAAATTCTTGAAGAAGAAAAAAAGACTGTGCATGCCTTGGTTTTACCTGCAGAGGCAGATCAGACTGTAACATGGTATTCATCTAATGAAGAAGTTGCAGTAGTAGACAATGGCGTGATCACAGCCATTAAAAAAGGAAATGCAACTATCACAGCAAAGACTGTAAATGGACTTACTAAGACAGTAGAAGTTGAAGTAGTTAATAATCCATACGTTATTTATCCATATGGAATAAAGCTTGATAGAGATAAGGTTTCTCTTAATGTGAGAGAAACAGTAACATTAAATGCATCTCTAATTCCTGATAATGTAACCAGGAAATATGTCACCTGGGGTTCTTCAGATGAAAATGTTGCTACTGTAGATAATAACGGTAATGTTACGGCGGTTGGAGAAGGAAAGGCAACAATCAAAGTCAAGGCAGTGTTTGGCGGCTTTACTGCTTCATGCGAAGTAACTGTTGCTAAGAACTCAAAGGATATCACAATTTACTATAAGAATACTTCTAAGTGGGCTAATGTTAATGCATATGCATGGGATGGAAGTAAAAATCCAATTCCTAACAATGCAAAGTGGCCAGGGGAAGCAATGACAAAGGTAAAGGATGATGTTTATCAGATAACACTTTCAGGAGATATTGATTTTGACCATATCATTTTTAATAATGGTTCAACAAAGACAGATGATCTTGTTATTGGAAAAGATGGAGAAATCTATAACAATGGTACATGGAGTCCTTATAATGGGGACCAGCCTCAGCCTGAAAAGATTAAGAGAATATACTTTAAGAATTCTTCTAACTGGGATAATGTATATGCTTATAACTGGACAAAGAATACAAATAATGCTGTAGTTTCATGGCCAGGAACTAAGATGACATTAGATTCAAAGTCAGGTCTTTATTATATCGATATAGATGAAAATTTAGGTCATGACATGGTCATCTTTACAAACAATAAGGGTACTCAGACTAAGGATTTAACACTTCCATCAAATGATGATAACAGCTATTCATATGCTGATTCTTCATGGTCAAAATATGATGGAACTAATAATCCCCCAGATCCAGTAAAGAAGGAGAGAGTATATTTTAATAATACAGCTGGCTGGAAAAATGTTAAGGCATATATATGGAAGAAGAATACAAATAATGCCGTAGTTTCATGGCCAGGGGAAAATATGACTTATGATGCTGCACTAAAACTTTATTACGTTGATGTGGATATTAATGCAGGATATAACATGATAATATTCACAGATGGTGCAGGAAGACAGACAAAGGACCTTCCGATTCCAGGAACTAAGGATAGTGTTTATGATTATTCCTTGGGAAAATGGACAACAAAATAAGTGAAGGTTAATTAAAATGGGTCAGCCTTTAAATTGACATAGGAAACCGTAGGGTGATGCTTTTGCTCCCCTGCGGTTTCTTAATTTTTAGCACTAATGCTAAACACTAATTAAGAAGAAATATAATAATTGTTCGAGGGGAGTTGAATTTAAAAGATTTAAAAAATGTATAGTAAAAAAGATATTGACCGCTTTATAAAACAATGAAATAATCAGTAATTAGAGTGTGTTAAGCATATCTTTTTTTCAGGAGGATAGCCATGAGTGAGGCGTTAATTGAACTTAAAAGTCTTTCAAAGAATTATGAAGATCAGCAGGTACTTAAGGGTATTGATCTTACTATTCATAAAAATGAATTTCTTACTCTTCTTGGACCATCAGGATGTGGTAAGACAACAACTTTAAGAATAATAGCAGGATTTGAAGAACCGTCTGGAGGAGAGGTGCTTTTTGATGGAGTGGATATTTCAAAGATTCCATCTTATAAAAGAGAGGTAAATACCGTATTTCAGAAATATGCTCTGTTTCCTTTCCTTGATGTATATGACAATATTGCCTTTGGACTTAAGATAAAGAAGATGGATAAAGCAATGATTGACCATAAGGTTAAGAAGATGCTTGATCTTGTGGGACTTACAGGCTTTGACAATAGAGATGTGACAAGCCTTTCCGGAGGACAGCAGCAGAGAGTAGCTATTGCCAGAGCTCTTGTAAATGAACCTAAAGTCCTTCTGTTAGATGAGCCTTTAGGGGCGTTAGATGCAAAGCTTCGTAAAGGGATGCAGACAGAATTAAAGAAGATCCAAAAAGAAGTTGGTATCACATTTATTTTTGTTACTCACGATCAGGAAGAAGCTCTTTCTATGTCTGATACTGTAGTTGTAATGAATGAAGGTATAAT
>JAFOIV010000057.1 GCA_017420535.1 Eubacterium sp.
CAGTTTTATTGAAAACCAGGATAGAGACAGCTATATTGCAAAGCCGCTGATAGACAGCAATGGCTTTGTTGATAATCTTAAAAAGTATTGGAAAGATGATTCCAAAATTCTTATATTTGCCAGCAATCCAGAGGATTTTCCTGAAAATGATTTTAAGAAGGAAAGAATAATGGATGGCTTTTCTTTGGCGGGCTTTTCTGTAGAAAATGTAAATATCTATGATCATAGAAATAATGAGGATATTAAAAAAATGATCCACTGGGCAGATGTTATCTATCTTTCAGGTGGACATTGCCCGACTGAAAATAAATTCATTAAAGAAACAGGATTAAAAGAAGCTTTAAAGGAATTTAACGGGATTTTTATAGGGCTTAGTGCGGGTTCCGTAAATGCAGCAGGCAGTGTTTTTCTTATCCCTGAAGAAAAAGGGGAAGCTATAGATAAAGATTTTATATATTTTACTGAGGGACTCGGCCTTACAGATATAAATATCATTCCTCACAGCGAGTATCTAAAAGAGGTTATTCTTGATGGAAAACATATGATGAATGATATATTTATCCCTTTTTCCTATGAAAGAAAACTTTATCTGCTTCCGGATGGAAGTTATTTTATGATAAAAGATGGAGAGACTCAGCTTTTTGGAGAGGCAGAAGTTCTTTTTGATGGAAAGATATATCCTATAAAGACTGGAATGGTTCATACCTTTGACAGAATGATAAAAGCAGGTGAGTGGAAGGTCATATCAAATGCAGGCTATGATGCGGTTTTTAAGGTGGATATAGAAAATGATAAGATCGATTTTATCCATTACAGTAAATTCTTCGAGGAAAAATGTTTTGATGATCTAAGAGTTAAAACTTACCGGGGATTTCTTGATGCAGTTTCTGAGATGATAGTTGATGAAGAAAGAAAGGCCATGGACGACGGTACTGCTCTTGATATAGTATTAAGGGACATTGAAAAAAATGGCATCTTTGTTGCTACATTTCATGTGGATACAGAAGAAGGAACGAGAGCTGAAAATGTAAGAATATTCAGGACCAGAGAAAAAAATGTATTAATGTGTATCATCGTTGATATTGCTTTTATCCTGGATCATGACTGGATGACAGATATCTACTCAAGAGTAGGCTTTATCAGGATTTTGAAAAAAATACTACCGATGCTGGCTGAGACAGGTAAGTATTCTCTTTGCTTCACCAACATCCTTAATTTTAAGGCGATTAATAACCTCTTTGGGGAAAAGAAGGGAGACCTTATAATATTCCAGGAGAGGGACGTCCTTATAAATGATTTAAAGCCGTTGATAATAGGTCATCTGGATGCAGATCATTATGCATTAGTTGTTGAAAATAAGTATTTAGAAAAAGACTATCTAAAGAATGTCTGCAGGCAGATATATAAAGAAAAGTATAAGCAGTATACATTTTATATCAGGCTGGGAGTTTATCCTATTGAACAAAAGGATGTTTCTGTAACTCATATGCTGGACTGCGCTAAACTGGCTGAGAATAAGATCAATACGGCATTAAATGAAAATATCCGGATTTATGACGATGAAATGAGGATAGAATATGACAACAGACATATACTTACTCAGGATCTTTCAGAAGGAATAAAGAATAAAGAATAAAGAACTGATTCCATATTTTCAGCCTATAGTTGATACAAAAACTAAAGAGATAGTAAGTGCTGAAGCTTTGATCAGATGGAAACATCATAGTATGGGAATGCTGCCACCTAATTATTTTATCACAACTTTTGAAGAAAATGGCGAGATCTCAAAGATAACAAGATATATGGTGGATTCAGTTGCAAAAATGTGCATTGATAGAAGAAAAATGGGACTTGCAACGGTACCATGTGCTGTAAATCTTTCCAGAATGGACTTTTATGATCCATTACTTATGGATGAGTTATTTAATAAAATTTCCAAAGTTGAAGATATCCACCAGCTTCTTAAGGTTGAAGTCACTGAATCAGCCTATGCAGTGCTTGAAAAAGAGGCCCTCTATTATCTGTCTGAATTAAAGAAGCTGGGTATTAAGGTGCTTCTTGACGATTATGGAAGTGGCATGTCATCACTTTCCACATTAGAGACCTTTGAATTTGATACCATTAAGCTGGATATGGGATTCATAAAAAAAATCGGTGTAAGTACTGCGGCAGAATCAATAATCAGAACCACAATAGAGATGGCACATGCTCTTGGAGCGGATGTTGTTGCTGAAGGAGTAGAGACAGAAGCTCAAAGGGAATTCCTTCAATATGCAAATTGTGACATGATACAGGGATATTTATTTTTTAAGCCGATGGATGAAAAACAATTTGAAGAACTATTAAATAAAAAAAATAATTAAGTGTAATTTAAGGTTTTACCTTTAATATCTCAATCATAGAAACCAAACAAAGACAAAACAAAGACATAATAAAAGACAAAAAGTCAGAGATATTAAAGGGAGGAATAATATGAATAAATATTTAGTTTTTAGAAAAAGACTCATTGCATCAGGAATAGGAATCTTACTTACTGCTTCACTTGCAGCCTGCGGTACTTCAAAAGGCAGTTCAAATGATACTACTACTGAAGCTGTAACTTCAGTTACAACAGAGGCTGTTGCCGAAAAGACAGAAGAAGTAAAAGCTACAAAAACATCAGTTGAAACAGAAGAGGTAAGTGAGAATACAACTTCCATCACATTAGCTGATGAAAAAGATATAACTATAACAGAAGCAGGAACTTATTATATCACTGGAAGTGCAAAGAATTGCACCATAAGAGTTGAGGCTGATAAGGAAAATGATAAGGTAAATATAGTATTAGATGGAGTAAATATCGAGAATACTAGTAAACCTTGTATCTATGTTGTATCAGCAGATAAGACCATAATCACAACTAAGAGTGCCTCAATCCTTAGCGTAACAGGAACTATAGCAGAAGATGGAGATACAACTCCGGATGCAGTAATTTACGCAAAAGATGATCTTAAGTTTAACGGAGATGCGCTCCTTACTGTAGATTCTTCTGAGGCTGATTCTCTCAATGCCATAACTGGAAAAGATGATATTAAATTTGAAGGCGGAGAGTATGCTATCAACTCAAGCAAAAATGCTGTAAGAGCAAATGATTCCATAGAAGTAAGCGATGGAACATTTACAATAAATGCTACAGATGACGGATTACATGCAGAAAATAATGATGATGACTCTGTTGGAAATATTGAGATCACAGGCGGAACATTTAATATTAAAGCTGGCGACGACGGATTACACGCGACTACTACTATAGTTGTAAGTGGTGGTGAGATAAATGTGGAAGCAGCAGAAGGCTTTGAAGCAACACAGATTGAGATAAATGATGGAAATATCACTATAAATTCCAGTGATGATGGAATCAATGCAGCACATAAGAGCAGTGCCCTTAGCCCTTTAATAACATTTAATGGTGGCAACACAACTATCACAATGGGGGCAGGGGATACAGATGCTGTTGATGCTAATGGGGATATTGTAGTTAATGATGGAATCATAACTATTACAGCTCCAACTTCTTCATTTGACTATGATGGTTCAGGAACTATCAATGGAGGAACTGTAACAATAAATGGCGAGGTTGTAACTTCAATGCCGGCTAATATGATGATGGGTGGCCCGGGCCAGGGCGGTCAGATGGGCAATCAGATGGGCAATCAGATGGGTGGTCCTGGTCAGAGACCTTAAGTATATTGTGTTCACGGGGTTTACTAAATGGTCCATTTATTTTATAATCGGAAATAGTGCTTATATTAAAGCTTTAAATTTTGAAATAATGGACAGGGCGGTTTATGAAGCAATTGACCAAGGTATTGTCTCTGGTAGTCCCATGTTTTAATGAAGAGAAAAATGTATCTTTATTCTTTGAAGTAGTGATGGATGTTTTCAAATCTATGAAAGAAGAGATAGAGATAATCTTTGTTAATGATGGTTCTACTGACAATACTTATGATGAGATAAAAAAAATAATAAAGAATAATAAAAAAATAGATATTAAGGCTGTTGATTTTTCAAGAAATTTTGGCAAAGAGGCAGCAATCCTTGCAGGACTTAGAGAAGCAACCGGAGAATATACGGCACTTATCGATGCCGATCTTCAGCAGCATCCAAAGTATGTAATGGAAATGATGGAATTCCTTAAGCAGAATAAGGATTACGATGAAGTTGCCTGCTATCAGAAGAAGCGTAAGGAAAGCTTTATCATGAAAGTCTTAAAAGCTGGATTTTATTCAGGTATCAAGAAAATGACGGAGATTGAGATACCTGCAGCGGCTAGTGATTTTAGATGCTTTAGATCAACAGTCAGGGAGGCGGTGATATCTCTTCAGGAGAAAAGCAGATTCTCCAAAGGGTTATTTGCCTGGGTAGGATATAATACATATCTTATGCCTTACACAGTTGAAGAAAGAAAAAATGGAAAATCCAAATGGAATATAAGAAAGCTGTTTAAATATGCCTTTGGAGGAATAACAGATTATTCAACTTCGCCGTTACTTTGGCCATTTAAGAGCGGAATTATGATAAGCTTAGTAAGCTTTATAACATTTATCATTTTACTGATCTTAAGACTTGCTAAAAATAAAGTGGCAGATCTGTGGATACTTTTAGTATTTATCCTGATGCTTTTTGGTATTTTACTTATAAACCTTGGAGTTTTAGGCAGTTATGTGGCAAAGAATACTGTTGAGATAAAGAACAGACCTGTATATGTGATCAGAGAAAAAATAAGTAAAGAAAGTATTGATTCTAAAGATGAATTATAGATGGTAGAAGGATGTTTGAAAGGATTAAGAGCCTTGTTACTAAATATTGGGAAATTATCACTTATTTAGTTGCCGGGGCTATGACAACGGTGATAAGCCTTGGATCATTCTTTATCTTAACTTCATTTTTTCTTGATCCAAAGAAAGATATAGAATTATGCATAGCAAATATAATCTCCTGGATACTGGCAGTTACATTTGCATATTTTATCAATAGATACGTTGTTTTTAGAAGTAAAGAGAAGAATATCCTAAAGGAAATGGCTAAATTCTACACCGCAAGGGTCGGAAGTCTTTTGCTGGATATAGTTTTTATGCACATTCTTGTTACTGTGATAGGACTTGACCATAAGATATCAAAGCTGATGGTTCAGTTCCTGATAGTTATAACTAATTATTTATTAAGTAAATTCTTGATATTTAAGAAGAATAAGAACACAGATCAATAATAAGGAAGATTATTTTATAATGAAACGTGATAAAAATCTGAAATGGGCAAAGCTGGATAATACAGCAAACCTGTTCCCTGTGATCGCAAGAGAGGGAATGAGTAATGTATATCGAATTTCAGTAATTTTAAAAGAAGAAATAAAGGGAGAACTGTTGCAGGATGCACTTGAGACAGTTTTGCCTTATTTTGATGTATTTAAATCCACTATGAAGAAAGGAATCTTCTGGTATTATTTTGAAGAGAATAAAGCTAAGGCTCCGGTGGTTAAAGAGGAATACACATATCCATGTATGTATATCAACCCTTACAGTAACCATAATTATCTGTTCAGAGTATCTTATTATAAAAACAGGATCAACTTAGAGGTATTCCATGCCCTTACAGATGGAAATGGAGCTATAAATTTCCTTAAAGAGATAACATATCAGTATATAAGAAATGCCCATCCTGAGCTTTCAAGCCAGGTAAGAAATACCTTGGCTCCAGAGACTTCTCTTGATACTCAGGACAGTTATGTGAGAAATTATAAGCGTAAGGAAAAGAAGACTTATAAGACTAAAAAGGCAGTGATCATAAAAGGCGAGAAGCTGCCTATCAATCAGTTTGCCATAATCCATGGAGTGATGCCGATAAAGGATATTAAGGCAGCGGCTAAGAAATATAATGTAACTATCAATACTTATATCGTTGCTGCTTATACCTGGGCCATTTACAATGGTTATCTTAATGGAGCTGAGTCAAAGAAGCCAATATCTATATGTGTTCCGGTTAATTTAAGACCTTATTTTAATTCAGACACAAATAAGAATTTCTTTGTAGTGGTCACATCAGAATTCTATCCTGATAAGGATCATTATACCTTTGAAGAAATAGTTGAAAAGGTTAAGGTAAGTCTTGAAAAGCAGATAAATAAAGAGAATCTTGAAAAATTATTCTCTTATAATGTATCTAACGAGAAGAACCTTGTGCTTAGGGCAATTCCTCTTTTTATAAAGAGGATTGCAATGAAGTTTGTATATAATGCATCGGCTAAGGCTAATACATCAACAGTTACTAACCTTGGCATCATAAAGACCTCTGATCCTTATACACAGTATATTGAGAGATTTCAGGCAATCCTTTCAATGTCAAAGGGTCAGAATATGAAGATAACAGTCTTTTCATATGGCGAAATGCTTACTCTTACTTTTAGTGCATGCATTCAGGAATCAGAAATACAGAAATGGTTCTTTAGAACTCTTTCCGGTGATGGAGTAAATGTTTCTATCGAAACGAATGGAGTATATTATGAGTAGAAGATGTGTGAGATGTAATATAGAAATAAAGGATGATGCAATTGAGTGCCCTTTATGTCATGGGGTTCTTGAAAATGCTCATGAGAAGGAATCGAGATCACTTACATATCCGGATGTCAGTGAATCTCTTAAGAAGATGCAGTTACTTATAAGGATAATAATATTCCTTTCTATCATTGCTGAAACAACAGTGATAATCATTAACTATGTAACATTTAACGGAATATACTGGTCACTTCTTGTGGGCCTTGAACTTGCCTATGGATGCTTTATCATAACTTATTCATTTCAGAAAAGAAAAAGTATCCAGCGCCTTTTGCAGGGACAGATGTTTGCCACGGGTATAGTTTTAGTGCTTACAGATCTGCTGGTTGGCTGGCAGGGATGGTCGGTGTCCTATGCCCTTCCAATAACATTTATTGCAGCAGATGTTATGGCAATAGTTTTTATGATAATAGCTATTGATGGCTGGCAGAATTATATTATGACGGAAATAGTGACATTTATACTTAGTATCATAGATGCCTTTATAGGTTTAAATAAACATATGAAATTCGGCAGCAGCCTCCTGCAGCTTATCGCAGTTCTTTTCACAGGTATTGCTTTACTGGGAACAATACTTTTTGGCGGCCGCATGATTTCAAATGAGATTAAGAGAAGATTCCGAGTTTAGGTTAAAAGGAGACAGACATGAATTACGCAGGAATATCACATTACGCAGATCAAAGAGATTGCTTTTTCCTTGAGAATGGAAAGCTTAGGATCAGATTATCAACTGGTAAAGGGGATATCAGTACCATTTATCTTCATACAAGAGATAAATATATTGCAGTAGAAAAATACGATACAAGAAATTGCTGTGAAATGAAGCGTTTTGCCAGCGATTTCGGACATGATTATTATATGGCAGACATTGATATCATGGAAAGACCTGGAACTGAGAATTCAGGTAATCCAGAGACTCTCTGCCTTAGATACTTCTTTGAACTTATAGATTCAGCAGGTGCCCGTATATGGTATGGTGACTCAAGATTTTTCTCGTCAGAGCCATGGGGAGTTGAATCCATGTTTGATTGTCCGCTTCTTTCCAGAAGGGAAGATACATTTGAAATTCCTTCCTGGGCAAAGAATGCGGTAGTTTATCAGATATTTCCTACAAGATTTGCTACAACAGAAGATGTGCCGGATGAGTTATGGTATCAGGAACCTATTGACTGGAAGACAGATCTTAAGGGTAACCTGAAGGGAATAATTAACCA
>JAFOIV010000058.1 GCA_017420535.1 Eubacterium sp.
AAGTATTCTCCTGGGAAAAATATACTCATCTTTATCTCCATTTTTCAAAAAAATAATGCATAACTTTTTTCATTTTATCATATTATAATATCTCTGACAATAAATATATAAAGAAAAAGCTGTGAAAACATTCTAAAGAAATCTTTATGTTTCCTACAGCTTTTTCTTTTAGTTATTAAAATCACATAACCTCTTCAATTTCCTGCTCGCTTGAAGCATACTCTATATCTTTTAGCACATCTTCTTGTTGCTTTGTATTCTCAAAAGAATGCTCTCTATGATCTGTAACAAACTTGCATCGATACTCTTTAATCTTTTGTGTATCATACTCATAAAAAACTTCATTTGGTCTAAATCCAGATAAATTCATATGCATCTCCTTTTCATACAAGAAATGTAGATTTTAGTATTATCAATATCTTTATCGGTTATGAAAGAACTTTTTTTAATTCATTCATAAATGTATTGACATCTTTAAATTCACGATAAACTGATGCAAATCTAACATATGCAACCGGATCTAAATCTTTAATCTTATCCATAACATACTCACCAATAACAGAACTTCTAATTTCCTGAACTTCTCCACTAAAAATCTCGACTTCAACTTCATCAATCAATTTCTTGATATCTGATGCTGAAACTGGTCTTTTGTGACAGGCCCTAAGAACACCCGCTTCTATTTTTGAACGATCATATTGTTCTCTGTTGTTATCTTTTTTGATTACAATAAGAGGAATAGTCTCAACTTTTTCATAAGTAGTAAATCTTTTCTGACAGTCATCGCAAAGTCTGCGACGTCGAATTGCTGTGTTATCGTCTGCTGGTCTTGAATCTATTACTCTTGTATTATCACTGCTACAAAATGGACATTTCATATCATTAGACCCCTTTCATTATTATACGTTAAATCTAAATGTAATAACGTCACCGTCTTTAACAACGTAATCCTTACCCTGAAGTCCTACTAAACCTTTCTCTTTTGCTCCAGCCATTCCGCCATTTTCAACTAGATCTTTATAAGCTACAGTCTCTGCGCAAATAAATCCTCTTTCGAAATCTGTGTGAATTTTACCTGCTGCCTGTGGAGCTTTAGTTCCTTTGACGATTGTCCAGGCTCTTGTCTCATCCTCACCACTTGTAAGGTAACTGATAAGACCAAGCAAATCATAACTAGCTTTAACTAATTTATCTAGGCCTGATTCTTTAAGTCCTAAGTCCTCTAAGAACATCTGTTTTTCTTCATCATCTAATTCAGAAAGTTCCTGCTCAATTTCTGCTGAAACTACATAAACTGCGCTACCATCTTTAGCTGCATATTCACGAACTGCTTTAACATGATCATTGCTTGCTCCTTCGTCTGCCAAATCATCTTCAGCTACATTTGCTGCATAAATAATTGGTTTGGCTGTCAAAAGACCATACTGATTGAAAATAGCTTCTTCATCTTCGTCTTTGCATTCAAATGTACGTGCCTGATTTCCTTCTTCTAAGAATGGACGAAGTCTATCTAAAAGTGCAACTTCCTTCTGAAGCGATTTATCATTTCTTGCCTGCTTTTGAACTTTTGCATATCTTCTCTCTAAAATTTCCATATCTGAGAATAAAAGCTCTAAATTGATAGTTTCTATATCACGAGTTGGATCAACAGAACCATCAACGTGAACAACATTTGTATCATCAAAGCAACGTACAACCTGTACGATTGCATCACATTCACGAATGTTAGCAAGGAACTGGTTACCAAGACCTTCTCCTTTGCTTGCTCCTTTTACAAGTCCAGCAATATCAACGAATTCAATTGTTGCTGGTACTGTTTTTTTAGAATGATACATATCTGTTAAAACTTTTAATCTTTCATCTGGTACAGCAACCACACCTACGTTTGGGTCGATTGTTGCAAATGGATAATTTGCTGCAAGTGCTCCTGCTTTTGTAAGTGAATTAAATAATGTACTTTTACCTACGTTTGGTAAACCTACTATGCCTAGTTTCATTTTTATCTTATCTCCTTTAAAAGTCTTTATTTTATGGGCTTTGCGCGTCTTCCTGTTTTGACCGGGCACCACAGCGGGCACCAATTCATTGGTGATGGTATTAAGTTTTATACCACTTTTAACGCGTCAGCCACGAGATCTATCTCTCTTTGTTTTTCATCTTCCGTAATATGTACGTATAGATTCATTGTAATTCCGATGTTGGAATGGCCTAATATCCTCTGCAGTGTTTTGGGTTTCATCCCGCCCTCAATGCATCTTGTGGCAAATGTATGCCTAAGTACATGAGCTGCATCCAACAACAGCCTCTAAGCTCCTTTCTAAGTTAAAGAAGCCCCAAATTAGCAGAATATATTATACACTAATCAGGGGCGATTTGCAATGTTATTTCATTTTTTGGCAGACGAAAAAGCCCGAATTTATCGCGTTTTTAACGAAGCATGCTCTCCAGTTTTTTGATTCCAATATTTGAATGCTCTGCTTTTAACATATTTATTTCTTTTTCTTCGGTTCCGGCAGTTCATCATACATTGCTTCTAAAAGATCCTTCAAAAGAAGCTTATTATCGATATCATCAACCAAAAGCATTTCCTTTGCGCCCTCATATGGAAGTTCCAATGATGCATCCGGCATCAATTCTGATGTAGCTTTCACATTCTTCACAAGAAAGCGATCATCATATATTCCACCAACAATCTTGCCACGATAATAAATGATGTACTCGCCCATCATTGCTCTATACGATATATCATCCAATTCAGAAAGCTTTTCCAATATAAAATCCAAATATTCCTTGCTTGAAGCCATAACAATCACCTCTACCAATGATTATACAATACCGAACCCTGATAGTCATTGATTTTAAGCCATTTCTTGAGGATACACGCAACCATTCTGCGGACCCCGTCAGCCATGTGGACTAGCCTATATAACACCAGTTCACAAGTGGTCCGTCACCCTGACCACCAGAAGCTCACCACTCTAACCTCAAATCGCTATAAACCTCATAAAATCAACGTTTGCAATGTGCTAACATGCATCACATCATATCCGTTCCAACC
>JAFOIV010000008.1 GCA_017420535.1 Eubacterium sp.
AAATCCTATTGCTGCCAAACCGGCCGCCATTCCAATATCATAATTTGAAATGGTCCCGAAGAAGCCATTCTTCTTTACCAGTTTTGGCGGTATTTCATATGTATATTTCATATTATTTCCTGTCTCCTAAGAACAGACTTGATACTGTTCTTGCCATCGATCCGATAGTTTCCTGTGTGCCAGTTCCAATCACCATCTCTTCTACTGCAGTAGGCGTCGACAGTAATACAAATATCCAGGCCCACAGCAGCCAGACATTATATGGCGGATGTGAAAGTACCATCTCCGAAAATAACATGATCTCAAAGCTGAATATAAATTGTGACAGACATATGCCCGCCAGTTTTTTCAGCAGTTCCCCTATCGAATTCTGGTTAGGCGCATCAGAAACACTTGCGCCGATATACCACCAGCTCATCGCTATCAAAACTATAAGATCAACTATCCTTCTGGCCAACGCCATGCTTCCAAAGGCGTATAGTACTGCCATTGCAATAAATGCTATTATTTCTTCCAGTACGCTTCCTGCCCCAAATGTCAGGATATCTTTCAGATTCTCTGAATTGGCAAAAGAATGCCACACATTCAGATATTTATACCCTACCCCTTCTTTCAATTCAGTCGATTCCCCTGCTGCATTACACCAGAAGTTGTAGACCTTCTTGCTGTCGGAAGAGTTAATTCCTGTCCACTCTGGAGCACCAACTTTTGAAGCATTTGCTTCTGTTATGATCTCAAATCCCCGGTTCTCATCAAATTTATCCATGTCGATACCGTTAAGATCTGTCAGATTCTTTACCCCGTAATGCTTCTGGGCAACTTCACAATATGTATTGAAGCTTATGCCTTTCTCACTCATGTACTGGTAAGTCGAGAGTTTTGTAAGATTACTTTCGGGATCTGATGCCAGATAATTGCCCAATGCAACACCGCCATAAACCGTCGATGTAAATGCTGTGATACAGATATAAGGGACAAGAACAGTTATCACCAGTGCTGAAATGATCTTCTTTCCCAGTTCAATGGCACTTGGTGCGTAGACATTGTCCGCCTGAGCAAAATAGTTCTTATACAGACTTTTGGAAAACTGGATCACAATGGCCAACACTGCCAGAATGCTGACGAGATTTACGATCGAAGACATGTTGGTGATCAAATTGATATATCCTGTGCTGCCTCCTCCGCCAAAAAGCTGTTCCAGCGGTTGCCTGGTCGAAAAGTCATGGATGCCAAGAATAAAGAATGAATTCAGCTTGTTGATGAAGAACTTTACCCCCAAAACAAAAGATGTCAACAATTCATCAAGCCATTTATCCAGAGCAAATATGTCAAACTTCTGGTGGACATAACTTGTCCCGCATCCTGTAAGTAAGAACAGCAGTGGAGTCACTAAAAGTGTCTTTTTTCTCATGTCACCACCGCCTTCTTCTAACAGTTGACATATATCTCCGGTCTTAACGGATTGAATATAGAGATCAGAATCTTTTCCATTTCTGCCTGAGAACAGCGGTGTGCGTCTTCACTTAAGGTCCTTAATGCTGCTTCGATCCTGCGGGCAGATTCCTGAACGGCGATCTCATTGAACCTTTCTCTTATCCCACAGACAACATAGCAGTGTTTATTGGCCACCCTTCCGCTCTGAAGTTTTGAGGATACAAAGTACGACTGGTTGTCTATGTATCTTTGAAGCAGCAGTGTCTGATCCAGTTCTTCGATCAGTTCGTGCCTTATTGATTCATCTTTTTCCCGGGAAATATTTCCTCTTAGATCCCCTTCCCTTTTTCGTAGTCTGTTTGATGCCATCAGTTGAGCATTACGGTAGGGCTGTAGGTCGAAAGGGACCGGCAGCAGCATAAATTCCATTATTTCTATGTCCAAAGTAGAAAAAGTCGTCTCCAGCTGATGAGCATATGTTGCCAGTTCATCCTCACTCATCAGATCGATTGCTTTCTGTCCCATTGAAAAAACTGAGAGATATTCTCCCTTTTTAGTCAGGTAACATCTGTTAACTATATCCTTTATCTGAAGTCTTTCCTGAAAAGATGCCAGTCTCCTGGCAATAGCCCTTTCTTCTGACTTTTTCTTCTTTTGCTCTTCTTTTTCTGTTTTATTCTTCTTTCCCATATTAAAGTGACCTCCTTACGAAGTACTTCATTATAGAAAGCATATAAAAACGGACAGCAACCTCCGAGTAACTGTCCGAACATATTATATCTTATTTAAGATACTGGAAGCAGGTAAATTTAACTCCAAAAATCAGTGTAGCTACAAACTTGATCACGGTAAGCCCTAAGTTAAAGAAGATCATTCCCTTAAGTGGCTCGTATATTTCCTGACGTGCCTGAGTCTGATATATCTGATGAGATACTCTGGTGTGATAATTATACAGCGCACTGGCAAATTTCAGCCCGCCCACAAAGATACTGGCCAGATAGATGCAGTTGTATATAAAAACACCAATCGCAATAAAGAAGGTACCATCTCCCCGCTGAGCAAGCTCAGCTAATCCCGATAAGTACCTTCCCAGAAGGTCATAATCACTCATGCTTATTTAACACTGAAGACGGAAATACCGAAAATTCCCAGGATCAGGTTGATCAATACGCCAAGTGAAATTGATACTCCGGCAACGATCAGACAGTTGATAGCCTCTTTCTTGGAAATCTCTGCCTGGTTAGGATTGCTTTCGCCCTTATACTTGATAAAAGCCAGTACCGCCTTGATGACATAAGCAATCGTTAAACCGATCGCCGTAATGTTGATCGCATATGAAAATACGGTACCAAGGGTTCCTCCAAATAACTGAGTAAGAAACTCGGCTGCATCTCCCATCGTTCCGGTCTTTGCTAAAGAAAATAAACCGTTCATCTTTCCTACCTCCTTAAAGTTCAGAATTACGGTTTATTATAGTTCAGATTTCAATAGCCCTTTCCAATTCAGTTTCCCTGAAACTGCTCTCCCCTATCTGAAAACCTCTTATGTTTAAAGACAGCTGTTCCAGTTTTTCGACCTTTTCTTCCGGATGGAGTACTTTCGGCATGGAAATAACTTTATCATATGCTTTTTCTATAAGTTCCGGATTATATGTCAGCTGTTCAACCAGCTTGTTCCACCCTTTCGACTGCTGATCAGCATAGACAAGGATTTCAACATTATCCTTTGCCCTTCCCTTTCGCAAGACCGTCAGACACTTCAGTGCCTCATCCAGTTTTGCTTTTTCTTCAAAACGGTCAGATCCTGCGAGTTTATCTGCTTCTTTTTTGACAGTTTCTATCATTTCATCTGTTCTTTTCTTGATATTATTGATCTCTGTTCGCTGGGCTGAGGCATAATGTTCATTTTTAGCTTCATCAGTTAGATTCTTTAGGTCCTGCTGGTTTCTTAGTCTTGCGACTGGTCTTTTTTCTCCAAGAATTTCTTCATGAGAGAACTCGACACCATTTATCTTTACCCTGAAATCCATGTTTTTTGCCAGTCTCCCTTTTGAGACCTGATTATACTGATTGATCATCTCAGCACCGGCATTCTTAAATTCCATCTTTGCAAGCTTATAGAGAACCACATAGGAAGCATCTTTCCCTAAGGACATGTTTCCATAACTGGACAGATCCTTGTAATCACCTTTCTTGACCAGGATATTGTTGTACTGATCATTTCTTTTGTTGGCAAGGATCGGATTATCCTCAATGATGTCGTTCAGCTTGCTGTAAATGGCATCCTTTGCTGTCTTATGATCAGTGATCATATCATCCAGGAACTGCTTATTCAGATGGTTTGCCGCAAATTCTGAATATACTCTTTTATCCAGATCATTTGGCATAAGTCTTGCAGCAGACAGAACAAACTGTGGAAAATCTTTAAATTCCATGGACTTATAAGATTCAAACAGGTCAAAGATCTCTTTTTTTGTATCATCCGGATACTTATCTATGTAAGATTCGAAGTTTTTCCCCTTCTCACTTTGGAGAAAGGCATCAAATCTGAAAGGTTCAGCGAAACCATGTACTTTCATGTTTTGAACAGCATGGAAATCGCAAATGTAATTGACCAGTTCGTTTAATGGCTGAGATTTATACATAATCTCTTCGTTATAAAACTGAGCAAGTTTGTTAAGAGACTGTACTTCCAGATCGCGGTCATGCAATGATGCCAGACGCATTCTGGCTATCCTGCCCGATCTTACAGCAATCTCATTATTGATCTGATCCATTTTATGGACCAACGGACTTGTTTTCATCTATGAATCACCTCTTGTGTGATTATAGAAGAGCTGGTTTTAGCTGTAATCGTTAACCATATATTTGACAGCCTCATTGATCGGCTGGTGTGCAATGGCAGTTTTTCTAAACCTTTCAAAAATATCATTGTAAGAATAGAGTTTGGAAAGAGCCCTGACTTCAGAAGATCTGTCCCGGTAATACTGCCCATTATTCAATTTCAGCATGAAATCAGGAAGGTCAGGATCATATTTCCGAGGATCTTCATTATCTCTGGCAAGTTCATCAAGGTATACTGAAATGATTTCATTCTCCTGATCTTTAGTTGTAAGTGAAACAATTCCCAAGTCAGACAGGTGCCTGATCCCCTGCCCTTTCCATTCCTTGAAAATAGATTTAACATATGGAATCAGCTCCAATGCTCCATTTTCTAAGGCTAGTTTTAATGCCGGATAGATCATATTTCCATCACATCCATACTGTACTGGTATGGAAGACAGTCTTTTTCCATATGATCCTTTAAACAAAGTACGAGTAACGGAGTTTAGTTCTTTTTCGTCGTCTTCTTCAAGAGGAATGACTTTATCTGAAGCATCTTCGCGCGGAGTATTAGTACTATTTATAGACGAAGACGAATAATAAGTATTATTCGATACAATCTTATTCTCTACAATCTTATTATTTACACCTACATTTTGCAGACCTGCATTTTCCACACCTGCAAAACGTACCCCTGGTTTTTCCAAAACCACACCTACGTTTTGTGGGTCTGGTTTTTTATAAAAGGATGTTGAATTCTTTTGAGATTTATTCACTGGTGCTTCTTTATTTTCATTATCATCAGATGTTGTTTCGCCTGTTTTACGTGGTTCATCTAAAAGTTCGTATTCATATGCCCATTTCCCATCTTCAGCCTTATATTTTGTTTGAATAAGATAACCCATATTCTTCAGTTCACTCCACATCGTATTAAAAGCTCGCTCCCCTTCTTTACAGATGGTTTCAAGATATGACTTGTAAAGAATGAAGTTTTCCCTGGTAATGAGACTGTATATTTTTGTATATAGACCTAAAGCAGCAGTTGACAGGTTAGGATCTGTAACTACTGTATTAGGGACTGCAGTAAAACTCTTTTTGCTTTTGAATCTTCCGGTTTGTTTTTCCATAATGGCCTCCTATCTTGCTGCCAGATGTAGCAATTGATTATAGATAGACGGCTTTAAAAGTTAGAAAATTTATGTATTGATTGCTATCAATTTTTAACTAAAAAAGCACCCTTTTGAACTCAGATAATTCCTGAAAGGTGCACTGAAAACATTGTAATATGTCCCCTCTTTTGATATAATATCTATGGT
>JAFOIV010000059.1 GCA_017420535.1 Eubacterium sp.
CAGTTCATTTAACTGATCTAAGATACCGTTATTCTTCATAAACTTCTGGAAGAATACGAATCCCTTCTCATCTTCAAGGTTAGTATAACCAAGCATTCTTTCAATACGTGGTCCCTCAACAAGATATACATCTTTTTCATCTTCAGATTTTTTAACAATGAATGGAAGGGTAGGATCATCACTGTTAAAGTCTTCTGGAGTGATCTCTGGACTGAAAATGATCTTTTCCTTAGGCAGATCTTTTATCATATCATTTACTGCATAGAGAAGTTCTTTAACTCCTTCTTTTGTAGCTGCAGAAATTGGGAAGATCTTTATACCATCTTTTCCAAATTCAGCTTCAAGTCTGTCTAATACTTCATTTCTTTCATCTTCCATAAGAAGATCGATCTTATTTGCAGCAATGACCATAGGACGTTTTGCCAAGTCTTCGCTGTATTTTCTCAATTCTTCATTTATCATATGAACATCTTCTATAGGATCTCTTCCCTCTACAGAAGCTGCATCAACAACGTGAATAAGAACACGTGTACGTTCAATATGACGAAGGAACTCAAAACCAAGTCCAACTCCTTCTGATGCTCCTTCAATGATTCCAGGAATATCAGCCATTATAAAACCATTTTTTGCCCCTAAATCTACAACTCCAAGATTAGGTACTAAAGTTGTAAAATGATAATCAGCAATCTTTGGTCTCGCATTTGTTGTACTTGCAAGAAATGTAGATTTTCCGGCACTTGGGAAACCTACAAGTCCAACGTCAGCTATCATCTTTAATTCAAGAGTAAGGTATCTTTCAATGGCTGGCTGACCAGGCTGGGCATACTTTGGAGCCTGCATTACAGAAGTAACATATTGTCTGTTACCTTTGCCGCCTTTACCACCTTTAAAAAGAACATAATCTTCTGTTCTTTCTGCCATATCTACAAGTACTTTACCTGTTTCAAAATCTTTAACAATTGTTCCTGGTGGAACCTTAAGAACCACATCTGCACCATCCGCACCATGGCAGTTCTTCTTTCCACCTTCTTCGCCGTCTCCGGCTTTATATTTTCTTATATTTCTAAAATCTGTAAGAGTATTGAGACCCTGGTCTACACGAAGGATTACGTCTCCGCCATTTCCACCGTCTCCACCGTCTGGACCGCCGTTTGGTACATATAACTCTCTTCTGAATGATACATGACCATCTCCGCCTTTCCCACTTCTTACAAATATTTTAGCTCTGTCAGCAAACATAGTTTTCCTCCGTAAAACTAAAAAAAGAAGGAGCTTTTTACAAAGCTCCCTCTTTATCATCAGCTTGAAATTTCAAAAAAATTAAGCAACAGGGTGAACTGAAACCTGCTTCTTATCTCTTCCTAATCTTTCAAATCTAACAACTCCATCTGTTAATGCGAAAAGTGTGTCGTCTCCGCCACGTCCAACATTAAGTCCTGGATGGATCTTTGTTCCACGCTGTCTATATAAGATGTTACCAGCCTTTACGAACTGGCCGTCTGCTCTCTTTGCTCCGAGTCTCTTTGATTCAGAGTCACGTCCGTTCTTTGTAGAACCAACACCCTTTTTATGAGCAAAGAACTGTAAATTCATGTTCAGCACGATTTTAGACCTCCTTAAAGAATACTTTGATATAATCGTCTTCATACTCTTCATAAATATTACAAAGTCCAATACGAAGAGCTTTGATAAGTGTCTCGCTTTCAGGACTAATATTACCAAGGATCTTAGCTTTAATGTCACCAGAATCCTCTGTTTCAACTATAACTGAATCAGAAGTAAGTTCTTCCAGGGCATTTACAGTATTGATAGTAAGAGCAGAAACTGCACTACATACAATATCTTTGCCTGGTTCATCGTATCCTGCATGACCTGATACCTGAAATCCAAAATATTTTTTATCCTTTAAATAAAAACAAGCTTTTATCATAATTTGTCGTCAATTAAGCATTGATTGCTTCAATCTTAACTTCAGTATATGGCTGTCTGTGACCGTTCTTCTTGTGATAGCCAGTCTTGCGCTTATACTTGTAAACAACGACCTTCTTAGCCTTTGCAGTCTTAACGACTGTAGCCTTAACTGATGCTGACTTTACTGCATCACCTACGAGAAGATCCTTATCGTTATTTACAGCAATAACATCATCAAATGTTACTTCAGCGCCATCCTCTGCGCCGAGCTTCTCAACTCTAATGATATCTCCTTCAGCTACCTTGTACTGCTTTCCGCCTGTTGCAATAATTGCGTACATTTAGGTTACCTCCTATTATCATTACTCGCCAATCTACGGTGACACCCCAAAGGGCATACTTATACAACCTCGTTGTGCGGCATACCTTGTTAATATATCATCTGATTTTTTACTTGTCAACCGTAATTTTAATATTGCCTTCTTTATTTCTGTGTCATCTAAGGATAGAAATTTATAATCTTCTTTTTCATAAAATTTCTCACGATACATCTCTATTTATTGCTTTCATTCATTAATTAGCTCATTTAATGGTTTACTGATTTTTTTCCTGGTAAATTCAGCCAGGCCAAGGCCTGTCATATCTACAAAGTTAAGCAGATTATCTCTTAAAGATGCATTTTTAAGATATCTGATTAATTCTATGTTTTTTTCTTTATCCTTTATATTCATAAAATCAACTATTATGATAC
This sequence comes from Eubacterium sp., assembly GCA_017420535.1. Classification (GTDB taxonomy): domain Bacteria; phylum Bacillota; class Clostridia; order Lachnospirales; family Lachnospiraceae; genus Eubacterium_Q. The sequence goes on from JAFOIV010000059.1 coordinate 2,663, forward strand.
CGGACATATTCCTCAGTTGAGCAAGATTAATGATTTTATCGAAAGCTTCCTTATTTAGCTTAAGAAGATAATCGTCCTTATCCTTCTTTCCTCCCTGGGATTTACCAGAATTAACGTCTATCACAGTAAGGGCCTCAGTTGGGTCAATGATAAGATAACCTCCAGATTTAAGATAAACCTTTCTTGCCATGGCTTTAGAAAGCTTATCTTCTATTCCATAGAGATTAAGAAGGCTTACCATATCATCAGAATAAAACTTTATATTTACTGGTCCTACATCAACCCCTGATTTAAGACTTTTTAAAATGTCAGCCTGATCAGTGATCACAGTTAGTTCATCATAGCATTTACGGATAATCAGATTCTTTACAAAAGATATATGATCCTCATTACAGCTATCAATCAATTTAAATGGTACAGAGCATATTCCTTTTTTTATTACATCCTGCTGATGTTGTAAAAGCTGTTCTGCTTCATTTAAAACGGTTTCCACATCAGCTTCTTCTGCAGCTGTCCTTATTATTATTCCGGAATCATAATCACTTTCGGAAGATAGTAATTTTCCCAGTTCTTCTTTTAATTTATTTACCTTATCTTTATCATGGATCTTTTTAGATATATTGACACGACCGGATCTATTTACCACCACATAATTTCCTGTAAAGGAAATATCTGACGATGCTTCTGCTTTTTTAGTTTTAACAGGACTTTTTGAAACCTGTATCAGAATCTCATCCTGAGGGCGAAGCTCATTTGTCTTTCCGTGTTTAATAAATAAATGCTTATTTTCATTTTCCTTTAAAGGATAATAAAGAGTATCTCCTAGTCCTGCATCAAGAAATGCAGCTCCAATACTCGGAACATGATCAACAACTTTAGCTGAGTACACATTAAATAATATGTCCTCCTCATTAAAAAATTCTACATCACAAAGCCTTTTTTCATCTAATAAAAAGCCCATGATCTTATCTTTATATTCTGTTATCACATATGTTCCGTTCATTGTTTTTATCCTTTGATTAAAATGTTTCTCCAGCTGAAAGAAGGCTTAAGTATTTGCCTTCTTCATTGGTAAGATAAGTTTCCTGTCTTTCGATAGCATATGAAAAACGGCTTATCTCCTTACCAAGCTTTAAAGCAATGGCTTCTATAAAAAGTTCTGGTTTAAGATTATTCTTACTACCCGCATCTAACATAATATAGATTGAATTATCATCTCTCACCTGCATATCTATTATTCCAGGCCTTATATTGGTTAAGGCTTCTGATTTTTTAGTCTTCTTTATTACTTCAATAACATCTGAACCGTAAAGAGAAATTGCGGCATCTCTTATTTCTTCTAATGTGAGGATATCATTTATCTTTTCATTAAAAGTAATAAGATAATCAGATGCAGTAACTGCCGCCATGGAATTCTCGCAATCATCCGGAAGTATGACGCAGTCTACCATCTTAAGATATGGAGATCCTACAGCATTAAATCTTTCCACCATATCTTTTGCAGTTGTAACTGATTCAAATTCTGCATCGAAGTATTCGCCTAAAGATGTCATCATAAGAGGCATAGGGGCCGCAAAAGAGATTATCTGATGAGGACTCATTCCTTTTGTATAAGAAATATCAAGTCCAGCACGTCTTATACCCTTCTGAAAATATCTCATAACATCAAGGTGACTGATGAATTTAAGAGGTCCTGTCTTTTCATATTTAACTCTAACTTTCAAAACATACACCTCCTCCAAAGGAAGCTGCACCACATCCCTGACACTGCATTCGGCAGTTAGGAGAAGGGATTCCTTCCTTTGCTTTCTTCCATTCATTTTTAAGGAAGTTATCACTTACCCCGGCGTCAATCACAGACCAAGGGAAAACTTCATCAATTGGTCTTTCTCTATAGATATACCACTCAGGATCAATACCTTCTTTAGTAAAGGCCTCATTATATCTATCCATTGAGAAATATTCGTTCCAGGCATCAAATATACCACCGGCATTATATACATCTAAGATAACTTTTGAAAGCTTTCTGTCACCTCTTGCATATATTCCTTCAATAAGGGAGATATCCTCATCATGATATGCAAATTTGATCCTCTTCTTGTTCTTCATATTTCTAATGGTATCTTTAGCATGATGGGCATGTTCAACATAGATTGAACGGCGCAACATAGGAGCCCACTGGAAAGGTGTAAAAGGCTTAGGTACAAAATAGGCTGCACTGGCAGTAATCTGGATTGAGCCATTTCTCTCTTCCTTTGGAACTGTTTCAAAATAAAGCTCTGAGATTTTTTCACAAAGCTCCCCAATACCTGCCACATCATCAAGAGTCTCAGTAGGAAGTCCCATCATAAAATAAAGCTTAACTTTATTCCATCCACCTATAAAGGCTTTTCTGGCTCCCTCTAAGATTACTTCCTCAGTAAGCCCCTTATTAATAACTTTTCTAAGTCTTTCAGTACCTGCCTCAGAAGCAAATGTTAAAGAAACTTTCTTAATGTCCTGAACCTTCTTCATAACATCCAAAGAAAATGCATCAATTCTAAGGGAAGGTAGGGAAATATTTACATGATCATTATTAAATTTCTCAAATAAGAAATTCATAAGTTCTGGAAGTTCCTGATAATCACTGGTTGAAAGTGAAGAAAGAGATATCTCTTCATAACCGGTATTCTTAAGAGCTTCCTCAGCATATTTTTCTACTAATTTTACATCCTTTTGTCTTGTAGGACGGTATATCATTCCTGCCTGACAGAATCTGCATCCTCTTATGCATCCACGCATTACTTCAAGCACAACTCTGTCCTGGGTAGCTCGTAAATAAGGAACCACCGGCTTTGTAGGATATGGTACATCATTAAAGTCAGTTACTATTACCTTCTTTACCTTTGCAGGAATATCGTCATACAATCTGTCGATTCTTTCGATAGTGCCATCTTCTTTATAAACTGGCTGATATAAGGAAGGTACATAAATACCAGGAATCTTTGCTGCTTCATGAAGGAAATCTTCTCTTGAAGTATCAGAATATTTATATTCTTTATAAAGATCCAGTAATTGGTTATAGCTCTTTTCACCTTCACCGATATAGAAAATATCAAAGAAATCAGCAATTGGTTCCGGATTAAATACACAAGGACCACCACCGATAACTATTGGATGTTCCTTAGTTCTATCCTTTGCCATAAGAGGGATTCTAGACAGATCTATAACCTGAAGGATGTTGGTATAACACATTTCATACTGAATGGTTATTCCAAGGAAATCCATCTTATTAACAGGAGTCTGAGTCTCTAAAGTAAAGAGTTTAATATCCTGTTCTCTCATGATCTTATCTAAATCCGGCCATGGAGAATATACTCTTTCACAATAAGTATCTTCTCTCTTATTGAACATATCATAAAGTATCTGTATCCCAAGATAAGACATGCCTATTTCATACACATCAGGAAAACACATGGCATATCTTATATCTACCTTATCCACGTCCTTTACAACCATATTAATTTCATTTCCGATATATCTTGCCGGCTTATCTACTGCCATTAAGATTTCATCTGAAAGAGCTAAACTGTTCATCATTTCTCCTTTAAAAATAAGCCGCAAGGTTTATCTTCCCTGCGGCTGAGGATTTTTATCTTAGTTCTTAAAACTATGTATAGGTGCAGGAATACGTCCTGTTCTATTTACAAAATTATCACTTGAGTATGGATTAACCTTCATGATTGGTGCTTCTCCAAGAAGTCCGCCAAATACAGCTCTGTCTCCTTCCTTCTTTCCGATAACAGGAATAAGACGAACGGCTGTTGTCTTCTGGTTGATCATACCTATAGCCATTTCATCTGCAATGATTCCTGAGATAGTTGTAGCCTTTGTATCACCTGGAATAGCGATCATATCAAGACCTACAGAACATACACAAGTCATAGCCTCAAGTTTTTCTATTGAAAGAGCTCCATTTGAAGCTGCTGTGATCATACCCTGGTCTTCACTTACAGGAATGAAAGCGCCTGAAAGTCCTCCTACTGAAGATGAAGCCATGATTCCGCCTTTCTTAACCTGATCATTAAGAAGTGCAAGGGCTGCTGTTGTACCAGGAGCACCGGCATATTCAACACCAATCTCGCAAAGAATATCAGCAACTGAATCACCGATAGCTGGAGTAGGAGCAAGTGAAAGGTCTACGATACCAAATGGTACGCCAAGTCTCTTTGATGCTTCCTTTGCAATAAGCTGACCAACACGAGTGATCTTAAATGCAGTCTTTTTAATTGTTTCACAGAGAACTTCAAAACTCTCTCCTCTAACTTCTTCAAGAGCAGTTTTAACAACTCCAGGACCACTTACACCAACATTTATAACTCTGTCACCTTCTGTAACACCGTGGAAAGCTCCAGCCATAAATGGATTATCATCTGGCGCATTACAGAATACAACAAACTTGGCACATCCAAGGGAGTCGTTATCTTTTGTAAGTTCAGCTGTTTCTTTAATGATCTCACCGATAAGTCTTACAGCATCCATATTGATACCAGTCTTTGTTGAACCAACATTAACTGAACTACATACAAAATCAGTACAAGCCAGTGCCTTAGGGATTGAACGGATAAGAAGTTCATCTGCTGGAGTCATGTTCTTTGATACGATGGCTGAATAACCACCAAGGAAGTTTACCTTAACTTCTTTTGCAGCAGCATCAAGAACTTTAGCAATCTCAACGAAATCATCGCTGGTCTTACATACTGATGCACCAACTAAAGCAATAGGGGTGATAGAGATTCTCTTATTTACGATAGGAATTCCGTACATCTTTGTAAGATCTTCACCTGTCTTTACAAGATCTCTAGCGCTGGTTGTGATCTTTTCATATATTGCATCACAAGTTGACTTTAAATCATTTCTAACACAATCAAGAAGGCTGATACCCATTGTAATGGTTCTTACATCCAGGTTCTCCTTGCTGATCATATTATTAGTTTCTAAGACTTCTTCTATACTAATCATATTAATGCCCTTTCTTTAATAAATAGTTGATATGAATTAAATACCGTTACGGGCATTAGATTCTATGCATCATGTCAAAGATTTCTTCCTTCTGAGCCTTGATCTGAACGCCAATCTCACTGCCTACTTCATCAAGTTCTCTGGCAATTTCTTCGTGTGATTTAACAGCTTTATCTGTATCAACTACCATCATCATATTAAAATAGCCCTGCATAATAGTCTGTGTAATGTCACAGATATTAATGTTGTTACTTGCAAGGTAATTACATACTTTAGCGATGATTCCTACGTTGTCCTTACCAACTACAGTAATGATTGTCTTTGTCATGATATAATGTCCTCCTAAAAACTTTTAAAACTCTGCCATTGCACTGCACATATCCCGGCGTGCAACATTCAGGTTAAAATCTCTCACATCATCTGTATAAGGATTGTCTTTAAGTTCCTCCTTAACAGTTTCATATGCAAGCTCTATAAAATTATTCTCGTGACTTAAATGGCCGAGGATAATATTCTTAATGTGATCATTTAATAATTCTCTTATGAGAAGTCCTGAAGCTTCATTGGAAAGATGTCCTTTATCTCCTAATATCCTTCGCTTAAGCTGATAGGGATAAGGTCCTGCTTCAAGCATTCTGATATCATGATTTGCTTCAATAAGAAGGCTGTCATGATCAGATAAAAACTTAATCATATCATCATCATAACATCCTAAATCAGTTGCTAAAGCAGCTTTACTCTTTCCATCGGAAAATGAATAACAAACTGGATCAGCTGCATCGTGACTAATAGGATGAGAGCTGATACTCATATCCTTTATCTTAAATGAATTATGATTATCAATTATTTTAAAAAGTGAAGTATCCAACTTTCCAAGAGATGACATGGAAAGAACTGCATCTTTCGTAGCTTTGGTAAGATATACCGGTGTGCCATATTTCCTCATGATAGTCCCAAGACTTTTAACATGATCGATATGCTCATGAGTTATAAATATACCATCGATATCCTTAAGACTAAGATTAGCACTGTTTAGACCTTCTTCAGTTTTTTTCATACTGATTCCTGAATCCACCAGAAATGCTGTATTTTCAGTACCAACGAAGGTGCAGTTCCCCTGACTTCCGCTGGCAATATTCATTAGCTTCATATAATCATCCTTATCGAAAATCTAAAAGCTATTATACAGTAAAAGATTTTAAAATCAAATCTTATCTTCTATTTAATGTAAGGTTTTGTTCAAATATGCTCTGATATTCACTATTTCCGCCAAAATTGATTATCTTAAATTTTTTCTTCATAGCTTTTAAATCCTTAAATTTATCAGTATCATATGAAAGAACTTCGGCTCCAAGAAGGGAAGTATTTCCAACAACCTTTGATATAGGAACTAAGATTTCAGGAATAATCCCAAGAAATGCACTGTCCCTAAGAGACATATTAAATCCAAAACCGCCGGAAATATATAAGTTATTAATATCTTTAAACGTAAGTCCTGCTTTATCTATCAGAAGATATAGAGATGAATATATAGCACTTACTGCTAACTGCACATCTCTTAAGATATCAGCAGAAATACTTAGCTTAGTAAATCCCATTTCTACCTGGAGACCATTTTTAACCATGTCTTCATCTAAAATGATATCGGGACTGATAATCTTTTTCTTTAATAACATGGTAATGGCGGATAAGGTGGTAGAACCATATATACCCTTTGCTCTTGTACAGTTTTCAAAGGCTGGACCGCAGGCGGCAGAGGTAGCATGATAAACTTCATTACTTTTTACTACTATCTCACCGTTGGTACCTAAATCCATAAGAACGTCCCCATCTTTTAAGTTAAGATAAAGGGCTCCGCTAAGAACATCTCCTCCTATAAAAGCAGATGCACCAGCAATAACAGTACTTTTAACTCCTGCAAAGATTATCTCTTCATCAGAAGTAAAGGGCATCTTAAAGGGGCTTACTCCAAGGCTTTCTATATTTTTCCCGAGAATAATTGATGCCATGGTGGTATTTGCGGATATTACAGCTCTTATAATTTCTGCATCCTTATATTCCTTATTATTAAAAAGCATTTTATTATAGCTTTCTAATATAGCTTCTTCCACCATTTTTTTCATTCTCATAAGATTATCATCTTTTTTTGAATTGGTGATCCTCGATATCACATCAGAACCGAATATCTTCTCTGGATTAAGAAAACCATCCTTTGCAATTACGATATTATCTTCATTTATTATTGAAACTGCCACCGTTGTAGTTCCTACATCGATGGCAGCATATAGCCTTTTACTCATTATTTATAGTACAGCCTTAGGGCTCTTATCCATAGGTCTATAACCTTTTTCTTTTAATACCTTAAAGATCTCGTCTTTATGCTCTGGTCCAAAGGCCTCAAGAGTGATAACTAACTCAACAGCTGCATTTCTGTTAAGAGATACAAACTGATTATGTTCAAGTTTGATGATATTACCTTTAAGTTCTGAAAGGATATGTGATACTTTCTCTAACTCACCCGGTCTGTCCGGGAGAAGTACTGATACAGTAAATATTCTGCTTCTTGCAATAAGACCATGCTGAACAACAGATGATAAAGTGATAACATCCATATTACCGCCAGAAAGAATACTTACAACCTTCTTTCCTTCCGGTTTAAGATGCTTTAATGCAGCAACTGTAAGAAGTCCTGAGTTCTCAACGATCATCTTATGATTCTCAATCATATCAAGAAAAGCTACAATAAGCTCACTGTCTTCAACTGTGATAATCTCATCTACATTTTTCTGGATATATGGGAAAATCTTTGTTCCAGGAGTTTTAACTGCTGTACCATCTGCAATGGTATTAACAGAATCTAATGTTGTAACCTTGCCATTTTTAATAGACACCTGCATGCAGTTAGCACCGGCTGGTTCAACACCTATTATCTTGATCTTTGGATTAAGCATTTTGGCAAGGGTTGAAACACCACAGGCAAGTCCGCCGCCACCGATCGGAACAAGGATTGTATCTACAAATGGAAGTTCCTTAAGGATTTCCATAGCAACGGTACTCTGACCTGTTGCTACTTCAAGATCATCAAATGGAGGAATGATCGTATATCCATTTTCTTTTGCAAGTTTCTTTGCATATGCTGAAGATTCATCAAAAACTTCACCGTAAAGAACAACTTCTGCACCATAGGCCTTGGTACGATTCACTTTAATAAGTGGAGTTGATGTAGGCATAACGATAACCGCCTTGCAATTATAAGCCTTTGCAGCATAAGCTACACCTTGAGCATGGTTACCGGCTGAAGCTGTAATAAGACCTTTAGCTCTTTCTTCATCTGATAACTGGCTTATCTTATAGTAAGCACCTCTAATCTTATAGGCACCAGTAACCTGCATATTTTCAGGCTTTAAATATACCTTGTTGCCTGTAATATTGGATAAATACTCAGATTCAACAAGTGCTGTATTTCTGGCTACCTTTGAAACGACTTCATAAGCCTCTTCACATTTCTCTCTGCTCATTTCTTCCATCATGTGCCTTAAACCTCCATAATTGCTTAAAAAACTAGTAAATATAACTTAATCTATATCAAACAGATCATCATCTTTTTCTTCGCCGATCTCATTATCAACCATAATATCTGTATCTGATTTGAGATTGAAATCACTGAAAAGTGCTGTAATATACTGACTTGGGTCAAATCTCTGAAGATCATCGATCTTTTCACCTACACCAATATATTTAACAGGAACTGAAAGTTCTGATTCGATTGCAACAGCGATACCACCCTTAGCAGTTCCATCCAGCTTTGTTATGATGATACCATTGATCTCAGTAACATTTGAGAACTGTCTAGCCTGTTCAAGAGCATTCTGTCCTGTAGAACCATCAAGTACGATAAGACTTTCAACGTTTGCCTCAGGATATTCTCTTGAGATCACTCTTCTCATCTTTGCAAGTTCATCCATAAGATTTTTCTTATTATGAAGTCTTCCTGCTGTATCGATCAAAAGAATATCTGCTTTTCTTGCTTTTGCAGCACTTACTGCATCATAAACTACACTTGAAGGATCTGAACCCTCATGCTGAGAGATCATCTCAACACCTGCTCTTTTTGCCCAGGTTCCCAGCTGATCTATAGCTCCGGCACGGAAAGTATCAGCTGCAGCAATAAGCACATTCTTACCTCTGTTCTTATACTGTGCAGCAAGTTTTCCTATAGATGTAGTCTTACCAACGCCATTTACACCAATGATAAATACAACTGATTTCTTTTCTTCAAAATCGTAAGCTGACTGATCAACAGACATCTGATCTCTAAGGGAATTGATAACTAATTCCTTACATTCATGAGCATCCTTAAGATGAAGTTCTTTAACTTTTGCTTTTACATAATCAAGAACCTTCTCTGTAGTTTCATAACCCATGTCAGCTTCAATAAGAGTCTCTTCTAAGTTATCGTAAAAATCATCATCGATCTCAGATACCTTAAAAACATTAGCGATACTCTGACTGGTTTTCATGAGTCCTTCTTTAAGCTTCTGAAAAAATCCCATATTTTTCCCTCCGTAATTTAAGCGGATCAAGACTGGTCAGTCTTAATCTTTAATTGTCTAGTTTATCTTCAATAAGGTTAACAGATACCAGTGTAGATACACCTTTTTCCTGCATGGTGATACCATAAAGGCAGTCTGCACATTCCATTGTACCTTTTCTATGAGTAATAACTATGAACTGTGTATCCCTTGTAAGTTTAGACAGATAATTTGCAAATCTCTTTACGTTCGAGTCATCCAGCGCCGCTTCAATCTCATCTAAAAGACAGAAAGGTGACGGTTTAAGACTCTGGATAGCAAACAGAAGTGAAATGGCTGTAAGAGCTTTTTCACCACCGGATAACTGCATCATATTCTGAAGCTTCTTTCCAGGTGGCTGTGCATTGATTATGATACCTGTTTCAAGAAGATTTTCTTCATCTACAAGTTCAAGACTGGCACGGCCGCCGCCGAACATTTCCTTAAACACCTTAGAGAACATGGTCTGAATCTCTTTAAATTTAAGGGCAAATGTATCTTTCATTGCTCTGTCTAAGTCGGCTATTACTTTCTTTAAGTTTTCCTCTGCCTGTACTATATCATCATGCTGACTCTTAAGGAATGTATATCTTTCGTTAACATCCTTAAATTCTTCAATAGCTCCCACATTTACTTCACCTAAAGCTTTAATCCTCTGTCTTACACCGGAAATCAGCTTCTTTAATGCATTAGGGTCACTATATTCGTTTGATTTTAAAGCTTCTGCTGAAGAATAAGTAAGTTCATATTCTTCCCACATATAATTAGACAGGTTATCCTTCTCTAATTCCTGCTTTTCAATAGTTGAAGAAAGTGTAAATTCAGCTTTATCAAGACCACTGATACGACCGGATAATTCCTCTCGTTTTGAGAAGAAGGCCTTATGATTTTCATTGATACCAGCCTTTTTATCATTTAATTCATCCAGTATCTTATTATGTTTAGCGGTTCTTTCGTTATTTTCTTCAACGCGACGGGTATATTCTTCAATTTCCTTATTCAGGCTTTCTGTAAGATTAGACTGTTCCTTAGTTCTCTCGTTATAAGTATTTAATTCAGCCTTATATCTTCCAATATCAGCCTTAATCCTTGAAATAGCTGAATTAATGAATTCCTCACTCTTTTCAGCAGAACCCAGTTCAACCTTAAGTGAAGCAAGGCTTTCTTCCTTAGAACTGCGGAAATTCTTGGCATCCAAAAGTTCCTTCTCTAAAGCTGAAATGGAATTTCTATTATTTTCAACAGCTATATCATGCTGCTTTGCCTCGTCAAGAAGTTCATCCTTATTACGGTTGATCTCAACTATCTGTTTATCTAATTCCTCATTCTCTTTTTTGATAGAACCAAAACTTGTCTGACATTCTTCTAAGGTCTTTTCTACAGAACTCATATTGATAGTTATGGAGTTCTTATCAATGCTAATACGATTTGCTTCTGCTGAAAGTCTGTCCTTTTCATTAGTAAGCTTAATAACCTTAGCATCGCACTCCACAGCTTCTTTTTTAGCATTTTCAAAGAGTTCAGTTGTCTTTTTAATCTCTGCTTCAAGATCATCCATCTCTCTCTTTCTGCCCAGGAGATTGGAGCTGTTCTTAAATGCACCACCACTCATGGCACCTCCTGGATTAAAGAGATCTCCAAGTAATGTAACGATCCTTAAGCTATGCTTATATTTTCTTTCAATCTTAATGGCATTATCGATATTATCTACTACGATAACTCTTCCTAAAAGGCTGGCTACTAAATCCTTATATTTCTTGTCACAGCCAGTAAGTTCTGAAGCGATACCGATAACTCCGTTTTCATGAAGAGCATCCTGGTCAACACTTCCTCTGCCCTTAACAGAAGTAAGAGGCAGGAATGTTGCACGACCGAATTTATTATCTCTTAAATATTTGATCAGGTCTCTTGCAGTCTCTTCATCTTCAGTAACGATATTCTGAATTGATCCACCCAAGGCAGTTTCAATAGCTGTTTCATATTCCTTTTCAACAGAAATGATATCAGCCACAACGCCGAGTATCTTAGGATTCTTATCTCTTCTTTCCATGACACGTTTAATGGACTGGCCATAACCTTCGTATCTTTCAGAAAGATTTCTTACATTTTCATATTTTGACTTAAGACTTATGATCTGCTGATTATATCTTCCAAGATTACTTCTTAATTCATTTTGTTTTCTGATGCTGCGATCTAATTCTTCTTCAACATTTGAAGCATCCGCCTCATTCTTTGCATATTCTGCATTGATAGCAACAAATTTTTCAGAAAGATCAGCAAAATTCTTCTTTGCTTCATCTTCTACAGCCTTAGATGAAATAAACTTTGACTTAAGTTCACTTCTTCTAAGAGAGATATTTTCAAGCATTGCATCATATCTTGCAGACTTTTCTTTTAAAGAACTGGCATTATTAAGAGAATCAATGATAAATCCTTTAGCATCATCAATTTTATTTTCAATCTCTGATACTTTAAGAGAAGCTTTATTTACTTCATCTTCAGCAGCCTTTACCTTATCTTCTCTTTCTTTAAAATCAAGATTTATACGAGATTTCTTCTCGTTTTCCTTATCAAGTTCTTCATTTAATCTGTCCAGTTCACCCTTAACACGTTCAATCTGGGCAGCTGATTCTTTAGCAATACCTTCACAGGATGTGATTCTTTCCTTAAGTACACGGATCTCACCTTCTGATCTCTCGTTATCAAGAGTACATCCATTGATAACAAGTCTTGTATCTTCAATCTTTGTATTTAATTCTTCTAATTCTTCTTCAAGTCTTTCATATTCAGACTTAGTATCTTCAAATTCCTTTAAAAGACGTTCCTTATCATCCTTTGTGATCTGAAGTTTTTCTTTATTTTCATCAAGCTTTTGTCTTAATTTATCTACTTCAAGCAGGAAAGAATTAACTTCATAAGTTTTTAATTCTTCCTTATATTCAAGATATTTAGCAGCTTTTTCAGACTGAGCTCTTAATGGCTCAATTCTGTCCTGCAAACCTGATAATATATCATTTACACGATTAAGATTAGCATGTTCAGTCTCAAGAGATTTCTCTGTAGCAAGCTTATTTTTCTTATACTTAACAATACCGGCTGCTTCATCAAAAAGGTCTCTTCTTTCTTCAGGCTTACCGGAAATGATTCTTTCAACCTGACCCTGACCGATTATGGAATATCCTTCTTTACCTACACCGGTATCAAAGAAAAGTGAAGCCACATCCTTAAGACGGGATACATTTCCATTGATGAGATATTCACTTTCCCCTGAACGATATACACGTCTTGCAACAGTTACTTCATTATAATCAATAGGAAGACTGTGGTCTGAATTATCAAGAGTTATAGCAACATAAGCTGAACCCTGAGGCTTACGAAGCTCTGTACCTGAAAAGATTACATCTTCCATTTTGGATCCACGAAGTTTAAGAGCACTCTGTTCACCAAGTACCCATCTTACAGCATCACCAACATTACTTTTTCCTGATCCGTTAGGACCAACGATTCCGGTAATACCCTTCTCAAATTTGAAATTTATCTTATTAGCAAATGATTTAAAGCCATTTACCTCAATATTCTTTAAATACATATATAGTTACCTGTTTTTATAATTTAATACCATTTTTAATGATCGTTCTATGAGCAGCTTCCTGTTCTGCATTTTTAATGGTATGTCCCGAACCTTCTTCACACTTAACTCCATTTAAGAATGCAGCAACAGTGAATCTCTTGTTATGATCCGGGCCTTCTTCTTTAAGAACTTCATAATGAAGCTCGATTATATTCTTCTGAGAATATTCCTGAAGGATTGACTTTGCATCGTGATACATAGCCTTCCCTTCAATATCATCTAATAAAAATGTCTTAACATATTTTTTTGCTTCTTCTATGCCCCCATCAAGATAAATGGCTCCAAGAACCGACTCAAAGAGATCACAGAGGATTGATGCTCTGTCTCTTCCTCCAGTCTGTAATTCACCTTTACTAAGATAAAGATAATCTCCAAGATTAAGGCTTCGAGAAATCTGTGATAAGGTGTATTCACAAACCAGGCTGGCGCGAAGGCGGGTTAACTCCCCTTCAGCTTTATCAGGATATGCATAGAAAAGCACTTCACTGGAAATATACTCTAATATAGCATCTCCAAGGAATTCATATCTTTCATATGATGGTACCTTAGTAATATGATATTCATTTGCATAGGATTTATGAGTAAAAGCTATATCAAGATGGCTTTTATCCTTAAATTTATATCCGATTTTTTCTTCAAGAACAGAATAATCCTGTCCACCATAATTCATAATTATTTTTCCTCTTCTTCTGCTTTAAGACCTTCAATGATCTTTCCACAGACATCATTTTCAACGAATTTAGTACACTGTTTAATCGCTGAGATAACTTCCATTTCTTTTGAATTTCCATGGATCTTAACTACAAGACCGTTAAGACCAAGAAGTGGAGCTCCCCCCTTATCACTGGCATTAAACTTCTTAAGCACCTTCTTTAAAGATGACTTAACCATAAGGGCACCAATCTTAGACTTGAAATTTGAAAGGAAAGCACCCTTTATCTCTCCTAAGATCATCTTAGCCATACCTTCATACATTTTAAGGATAACATTACCTACAAATGCTTCTGTAAGTACTACATCAGCCTTACCTGAAGGAATTTCTCTAGCTTCGATACTGCCTATAAAATTAATATGCTTATTAGCCTTAAGGATTGGGTATGTCTCTTTAACAAGAGCATTTCCTTTCGCTTCTTCTGTTCCGATATTTACAATGGCAACTGTAGGATTCTTAACACCCATGATGTTTTCCATGTAGATAGAACCCATCTCAGCAAACTGATTAAGAACATCTGGCTTTGCATCTACATTGGCACCACAGTCAATAAGAAGTGATGGCTTGCTGGAAGTTGGAAGGATTGGTGCAAGAGGTGTTCTCTTAACCCCTTTAGCTCTTCCTACGATAAACTGGCCACCTGCAAGGATGGCTCCAGAACTACCAGCAGAGATAAATGCATCTGCCTTTCCTTCTTTAACTAAGTTAAGACCAACTACAAGAGAAGAATCCTTCTTCTTTCTAACTGCTTCAACAGGATGCTCTTCTGGTGAGATCTCCTCAGTTGCATTTACAACTTCAATTCTGTCTTTATCATATTCGTATTCAGAAAGGAGTTTATCTAACTCCTCTTTTTTTCCTGTAAGAAAAATGTGAACATTCGGATTTTCCTTTATCCCCTGTACGGCGCCTTTAACGCATACTTTAGCGCCATTATCCCCTCCAAATGTATCAATGACAATATTTATCTTTCTATCCATAAAATATTCGTCTCCAATCACATATTTACCTTATATTCTAAAAGCACAAATTACATTGTATAATAATTAGCCAAAAGTGTCAAAAAAATCCTCTCGCCTGGCGGCTCACGACTTATTGCCTGCTTCCTCTCGCAACAAGTTGCTTGATGTCGGGCAGTCGCCAAATGCCTATACCTTTGTGCAAGCACAGGTATAGGCACTTGGCTCGTTGCCTACGCAAAAAAAAGACCCTGTCTTGCGACAGAGTCTTTATCAAATATATCAAACTAAATTAGTTGGCCTTATTAGTAGATACGATTTCCTTCTTGTTATAATAACCACAGCTCTTGCAAACTCTATGAGGCATCATGAGAGCTCCGCAGCTAGGGCACTTAACGAGAGTTGCAGCTGACATTTTCCAGTTAGCTCTTCTCTTATCTCTTCTAGCCTTTGATATTTTTCCCTTAGGACAGATTGACATTCGAATTACACCTCCTTACCGAAATCACACTTGAACCATTATACAAATGAAACCATAGTATGTCAAGTCATTATAATAAATTATTTTGTAAGTCTTACAGTTTCACGACAAATGGCAAGTTCTTCGTTGGTAGGGATAGCATAAACCTTAATAGAAGAATCATCTGTAGAGATCTTAATAACTTCTCCTCCGCCCTTATTTGCCTCGTCATCAACCTTGATACCAAGATATGTGAAATAGCTAAGAATCTCAGCTCTTACTGCTGTATCCCATTCTCCGATACCTGCAGTAAATGCAATCACATCAACTCCGTTAAGGGCTGTTATATAAGCACCTACAGTCTTTGCTATATGATAGCAGAAAGCGTGGAAAGCTAATGTACAAAGAGGATCACCTTCGCGGTAACCTGCATCAATATCTCTCATATCACTGGATTTTCCTGAAAGTCCAAGAAGACCAGATTCCTTATTAAGGATATTAAGGACTTCATCTACAGATTTATTTTCCTTATTAGCAATATACTGAATAACTGCAGGATCAACGCTACCACTTCTTGTTCCCATAATAAGACCTTCAAGTGGTGTAAGTCCCATAGATGTGTCTACTGATTCTCCACCCTTAACAGCACAGATACTTGCGCCGCCACCAAGATGGCAGACAATAACTTTAGATTCTTCTATTGGCTTTCCTGAAAGCTCTGCAGCAATCTTAGATACATAGCTGTGGCTTGTACCATGGAAACCGTATTTTCTAAGCTTATAATTTTCATAATATGAATATGGAATACCATAGATATATGCTTTATCTGGCATAGTCTGATGGAAAGCTGTATCAAATACAACCACATTTGGAACTCCTGGCATAAGACTCATACAAGCCTTGATTCCAAGGATATTGGCTGGATTATGAAGAGGAGCAAGATCTGAACACTCTTCAATCTTCTTAAGAACATCTTCATCAACTACAACTGATGATGAGAAATACTCTCCACCATGAACAACTCTATGTCCTACAGCACCGATCTCATCAAGAGATTTGATAGCTCCGTGATCCTTATCTGTTAATTCGCGGATAACAATCTTTAAAGCTGCACTATGATCAGGCATAGCTTCCTTAATTAAGATTTTCTCTCCTGTACGTGGATCATCAAATTTGATCTGACCATCTAATTTGATTCTTTCGCAAAGACCTTTTGCAATGACTGATTCATTTTCTGAATCGATGACCTGATACTTAAGAGTGCTTGAACCACTGTTGATAATTAAAATTTTCATGTTTGATCTCCTGTAAATATATTAAACACCCTATGCTGTGTGTTGCATAGAGTGTTATATGTCCTGAATATCATTATAGCTTTCTTCTTCTTTTCCATCAATAATAATATGGCCTCTGCCATGCTCTTTACTATAGTACATAGCATGATCGGCTCTATCAAGAACTTCTTCAATATTTGAAGTTGTCTCAGGATAAGAAGCGACACCAATACTGGAATTGATATTTATCTTAAGATTGTCGAATTCAACTACGGTACTTCTTATTTCCCTATGCATCTCTTTTAAGATCTCAATGGATTCATCAAGAGTCTTACCTGTGAGGATCATAAGGAATTCTTCACCACCATATCTTACAGCTATACCGCCATGTCTTTCGGCATATTTATTATCCATTCCGGCTACCATCTTAATAACTTCATCACCAGCAAGATGTCCGTAGGTATCATTTATAGATTTAAACTTATCAATATCCATTAAGGCAACAGTAAGGCTTAAGTTTTCATCTATAACTTTCTTTACTATCTTCTTATAGGACTCATTAAAATAAGCTCTGTTATAGATAGATGTAAGTCCATCTTTTCTTGCCATATCTTCCATCTGAAGATAAAGTCTTACAGATCTTAAAGCAGTTGTAAAATCCATAAGTGATGATTCATAAAATGAATTGCCTGATTCAAAAAAGTCGTACTTGCTGGAAGCTACCACCATTACTCCATAATAATGGTCATTTTCATAAGCAGGAAATGCAATGGCGTTACAAAGGTTTGTTCCTTTGATAAACTTTTCCTTATATTCCATATTATTTATCAAAACAATAGGATTTGGGGATTTCCTGTTTTTAACCATTTCAAAAAGCTTTTCAAAATCAGCTCTTAAAGCCAGTTCATTTTCTTTACTCTGGCTAATGATATCCATATATGGTTCTTTATTAAAGAAAACATCTTTATTGATAAAAACGCCGCACATACCGGCATTCTTAATATCAACGATATTCTCCATCATCTTTCTTATATTTTTCTTAACATCAAAAGATGATGAAAATTCTTTCATGACTTCAATAAGAGAACGAACTTCTTTATTCATGTTCTCTAAATTAGCATTTGCTTTCACCAGATTGATCTTCTGAAGATTGATCTCATCATTAACTGATTTAACTCTATCCTGGAATACAATGAGTTTTTTTCTGTCTTCATCAAGACTCATCTTATCGAAATAATATTCATTGGCTTTTTTATCCAACTCTCCAATAGATTGAGAAAAAAGATGAAGTACATAGAGTATTGTCACTGTTGAGGTAGCAGAAAGTGCAATGCCTCCAAATGCTCTTGTGGCATCTGAAAAATCAAGGAAAGATCCTATGGCGCCACAAGATAAAAAGGCAATAAATATGATACGTCTTATAAGGATATTATAATCATCATAAATATTATTAAAAATAGTATCTTCAAAGATAAGTACTAGGGAATATACCAGAAATGGAATATATGCTATTACTGTTACATCAGGATAAAACATGCATGCAGAAAAAAGCAAAATCTGTATTGAGCATTTGATACTGACTGCTTTTCTTCTGAGCTTTTTTCTATTGCTATAATAAATCTTATCTATCAACCAGCATCCTAAGATGACACCTATACAAAGATAAGTAAATCCATTACTTAATCCAAATCCTGCCAAATTAAGATATACAATATATATAATCTGAAAAACATATATAAAGCGGTGATAAAACAAAGATTTTTTAATCATTTCTTCAATGAATTTCTCTGACATTATCGTTACCCCCTAGTAACATCGCATAACTACACATACTTTATATTAACATAAAGCCCGTAGTTCTTCAACTTTTTTGTAGCAAATCACCTATTTTCTCAGACAATTCTATGAAATTTCCATCATTTTCAATAACGTGATCAGAGTTACTGGAAAAATAAGAGGAGGCAGGCTGATTATTTATTATTTTTTCACATTTCTCCTGAGAATAACCTCTGGAAGCTTTAAGTCTTTCAATCCTTAAATCCCTTGGAACATGGATAAACCATATCTCATCACAGATACTCTTATAACCATCCTGTATCAAAAGTGCAGCTTCAATAACAAAAATTTCTGTGCCCTTTTTTCTTTCTTCTTCAATAAGATAAAGTATATATTCCTTAACAGTAGGATGAACCAGATCATTTAATTTCTGCAGTTTATCCATATCCTGAAAAACAATTTTAGATACCTTACTTCTATCTATCTCATAATTCTCATCTAAAATATCTTTTCCCAGTAATCTTATATAAGAATTATAAAGAGGTTTTCCTTTTTCAATCAGATTATGGGCTAATTTGTCAGCTTCATAAACCTTAGCATTATATTCATTTCTTAGAATATCAAGGACTGCACTCTTTCCAGAGCCAATACCTCCAGTTACTCCTATTATCTTCATATCAATTCTTGTCCTGTAATTTATTTTACATCATAAAGGTCATTTCCTGCGTGAACATCCACATAAAGAGGGACTGCCATATTTACGGCATTTTCCATCTCATTTGTAAGGATCTCTCTAACCTCATCTAACTCTTCTTTAGCTGTTTCAATAAGAAGTTCATCATGGATCTGTAAGATAAGTCTTGACTTAAGATTTCTTTCTTTAAGTTTCTCTCTTACATTTATCATGGCAATCTTAATTATATCTGCAGCTGTTCCCTGTATAGGAGAATTCATAGCAACTCTTTCCCCAAAGTTTCTCTGCATGAAATTAGTGCTCTTTAATTCAGGAATAGGTCTTAAACGATTGAAATAAGTCCTTACAACTCCTGTTTCTTTTGCCTGTTTTACAGTTTCATCAAGAAAATTCTTAACGCCTTTATAATTTTCAAAATATTTATCAATATACTGCTGAGCTTCTTTTCGGCTGATATCAAGATCCTGTCCTAATCCAAAGGAACTGATACCGTAAATGATACCGAAATTAACTGCTTTAGCTTTTCTTCTTAAATCCGGGGTAACCTGATCTAAGCTTACATTAAACACATGAGAAGCTGTAATGGCATGAATATCCTTAGCTTCACTGAAGGCTTTTATCAGATTCTCGTCTTTAGAAATAGCCGCCATAACTCGAAGTTCTATCTGAGAATAGTCCGCATCAAGGAATACGTATCCATCTTCTGGGATAAATACTTTTCTTATCTCTCTTCCAAGTTCAGATCTCATAGGTATATTCTGCAGGTTTGGTTCTGTAGAACTTATACGGCCTGTAGCTGTAACAGTCTGATGGAAGGTAGAATGGATCCTGTCATCTTCTCTAATAACAGACATAAGTCCATCAGCATATGTAGACTTAAGTTTTGTAAGCTGTCTATATAAAAGAATTGCCGGAATGATCGGATGTTCATCCTTTAATTTTTCAAGAACTTCTACATTTGTAGAATAGCCGCTTTTTGTTTTCTTTCCCGCCTTAAGTCCTAATTTCTCAAAAAGGATAACCCCCAGCTGTTTTGGAGAATTAATATTAAATTCTTCACCAGCAAGAGTTGTTATCTCATTTGTAAGTTCACCTATTCTTTTAGAAAGCTTATCAGAATAATCCTTTAATGAATCTTTAGAAACACGGATTCCGTACTGTTCCATGTCATTTAAAACAAAGGCAGTCTTTATTTCTATATCATTATAAAGATTTTCCATTCCCTCTTCTTTTAATTTTTTCTGTAAAGGTTCCCTTGCCATTTCAGCAGTGTAAGCCTGATAAGCAATATAATTCCTGAAATTTTCTTCCTGGAAGGAAAAAATATTTATCTCTGTTTTTCCTAATAATGTCTTCTTATCTTTAAGTAAAAGTGAAAGATAAAATTCTGCAATATAGGAATATTCATAATTGCCTTTAATAGGATCAAGTAAATAAGCTGCTATGGCACAGTCAAATATAGGATCCTCTTCTTTTATACCAAGAGACTCAATATAATATTTAAAACCGATCATAGAAACCAGAATCTTATTATCTACAAGAGATCTGTAAAGATTCTTTGTTTCTGTTTCACCGATATTTTCAGCAATATAAATTTCACCGGCAATTGAAACTGCGGCACCAAGTATTCCGTCATCATTTGCAACAGCAAAAAAACCTACAGCCTTATTCTTTTTAGCAAGATCAAGGATTTCCTTTGCTGTAGAATTCTTTATTACTGCTTCAAAAGTTTTTATCTCATGTTTTGAATCAAATCTCTTTAAGATAGATCTAAGTTCTAATTCAGTGAAAAGCTTAAAAGCTTCTTCGCCCTGCATCTTATCCAATGTGATATCAGTATCTTTAATATCAAATCCCAGGTCACAATCCAGCTTGATACGGGCTAAATCTCTTGAAAATAAAGCAATCTCTCTATTTTCATATAATTTAACACCTGTTTTTACAGGTTTTATCTCTTCATAGTGAAGTACTGCATTTTCAATTGAATGGTATTCTTTAATGATCTTTTCCGCTGTCTTTGGACCAAATCCCGCAATACCGGGGATGTTATCTGATGAATCACCCATAAGACCTTTTAAATCTATAAATTCTTCAGGAGTAACACCATAGGCCTCTACTACATCCTTATCATGATAGTTCTCTATTATGGTCTGACCACCCTTTGTCTTAGGGATCCTAATAAGGACTTTATCTGTGGCCAGTTGCAGCAAATCTCTATCTCCTGAAAGTACAGTAACATCAAACCCTTCTTTAATTCCAAGACGGGAAGCTGTTCCAATAAGATCATCTGCTTCAAAACCAGCCATTTCCATTATTTTTATATTCATGGCACGAAGTATGTCCTTAATGATCGGGAACTGCTCTCTTAATTCATCAGCCATAGGACTTCTTGTACCTTTATATTCAGCATACATTTTATGTCTAAAGGTAGGCTCATGAAGATCGAAAGCTACAATGATATGATCAGGCTTTTCTTCATCGTAGATTTTAAAGAATATATTTAAGAAACCAAGCAAAGCATTGGTATGAATTCCCTTTGAATTTGTAAGAGTTGAAGGCAGTCCATAGAAAGCCCTGTTCATTATACTGTTTCCATCAATCAGAAGTAATTTTGCCATTTATTATATCTCCACCAACATTTAATATTTTTGAATTAACTGTAAGAATCTCATTATATCCCTTGATCTTATTATATATTCTCTCTGTTTCCATCTCCTTATATGAGATAACCTCTACATGATCTAACTGATAGAATTTTTCCTTACTTGTACTAAGCAGTTTATTTTCCATAAGAAGATTATCATATAGTTTTGTAGAGAAATAATTCTCTCCCTGGGCTTCTAATTTAGTATCCTGTTCAAATTTATAAACCCTGCTGATACATTGGGCGTAGAATAGTCCCATAAAAATAATAGTTAGAATTAATATAAATGAATATGCGGAAAAGCGGATATTCTTTCTGCCTTTCGCTTTAGATAGAAGTTTGGTCAGATCCTGATCAAGACTCTTCTTAAAGTCAGTAGACATTTTCTTATTATCACTAAGCTGCCTCATACCGACTATAAGAGTGTAATAAGTCTCAAGTTCATCATAACACTTGGGACAATTCTTCATATGAAGGACAAAATCCACCTGTTTTTCTTCAGGAATCTTTCCTTCGATAAAAGGCATTATATAAGATTGTGCTTCAAGATGATCCATAAAACCTTTGTCCCTTTTAAATCAATAATTTTACTGATTAAGTATACCACATATCCTTTTAAATATGTATAAAATTAAAAAAGAGAGTTGCTGTTGCAACTCTCCTTCTATAAATATATCAAAAATTAGTTATTGATAAGCTTATCTTCTGAAGACCAGCTGTAAAGAGCTCTGATCTGCTTACCAACTTCTTCTGACTGATGTTCAGCAGCTAACTTTCTCATAGCCTGGAAGTGAATCTTACCATTCTTCATATCCTGCATATATTCAGATGCAAATGTACCATCCTGGATATCTGAAAGAACCTTCTTCATAGCTTTCTTTGTTTCGTCTGTAACAACCTTAGGACCTGTGATGTAATCACCGTACTCAGCTGTATTTGAGATTGAATATCTCATTCCTGCGAAACCTGACTGATAGATAAGGTCTACGATGAGCTTCATCTCATGGATACACTCAAAGTAAGCATTTCTTGGATCATAACCAGCTTCAACAAGTGTTTCGAAACCTGTCTGCATGAGTTTGCAAACACCACCGCAAAGTACAGCCTGCTCACCGAAAAGGTCAGTCTCTGTCTCTACTCTGAATGTTGTCTCAAGGATACCTGCACGTGATCCACCGATACCAGCACCATAAGCAAGTGCCATATCCTGTGCATGTCCTGTAGCATCCTGCTCAACAGCGATAAGACAAGGTGTACCCTTACCTGCCTGGTACTCAGAACGAACTGTATGACCTGGAGCCTTAGGAGCAATCATTGCAACATCAACATCTGCTGGTGGAACAATGAGCTTGTAGTTAATATTGAAACCATGAGCAAACATAAGCATGTTTCCTGCTTCAAGGTATGGAGCAATATCTTTATTATAAATATCAGCCTGTAATTCATCAGGAGTAAGGATCATGATGATATCAGCAGCCTTTGCAGCATCTGCTGTAGACATAACCTTAAGTCCCTGTGACTCAGCCTTAGCAACTGACTTTGAATCTGGACGAAGTCCAACTACGACATTGCAACCTGAATCTTTTAAGTTAAGTGCATGAGCATGACCCTGGCTGCCGTAACCAATAATGGCAATTGTCTTACCCTCAAGAAGAGTGATATCACAATCCTTATCGTAGAAAATCTTGAAATCTGACATATTATCTGTCCTCCTATAATAATAAAAATGTAATATTATTCAGTTGCCTGAACGATATATTTGAATTAACCTCTTGCAAGACCTGTAAGACCAGTTCTAACAAGTTCTTTGATATCGAAACCACTAAGAAGATTAATGAAAGCTTCGACTTTATTAAGATTACCAGTGATCTCGATCATAAGAGAATCCACTGAAACATCAACTATATTTGCTCTGAATACATTTGCCATTGAAATTATTTCCTGGCGCTGCTTCATATCGCACTGAACCTTAATAAGTACCAGTTCACGACATACAGACTCACCATCTTTAAGTTCAACAACTTCAACTACATCTTCAAGTTTCATAAGCTGATTCTTAATCTGAGTGAGGATTCTATCATCACCACTGACGGCAACGGTCATACGAGAATACTTAGGATTCTCTGTAACACCAACTGTTAAACTATCAATGTTATATCCTCTGCGACTGAACATACCTGATACACGTGAAAGAACACCGTAGGTATTATCAACAAGAAGTGAAAGAACTTTTGTCTTCATATTTGCAATCCACCTTTCAATTCATAAAACACATTGTAACACAAGATTTATTATTGTCAACAAAAATTAGTTCATAAATAGATTTTCACCGTAATATTTTTTCCTACATTAAAAATTTCATTTATGAAGTAATCTGTCTACAAGCTGAACACATTCGTTTGCATCTCTTGAATATCCATCAGCTTTTATTTCATCGCAGAAGCTTTGTGATACTACAGCTCCTCCAACAATAATCTTTATCTTCACCTTTTTTTCTCTGGCATAATCTACTACTTCTTTCATTTTCATCATAGTAGTAGTCATAAGAGCAGATAATCCTATAATGTCAGCATTATTTTTAACTGCTTCATCAATAATGACTTCCTTAGGAACATCTTTTCCAAGATCAATTACATTATAACCATAATTCTTCAACATTAATACACAAAGATTTTTACCGATTTCGTGCACATCTCCTTCAACTGAAGCAAATACGATGGTTCCCTTGGCAGGTTCATCTGTCTTTTTTTCAAGGAATGGAGAAAGATACTCAATGGCAGTATCCATTGCATTAGCGCCGGCAATCAGCTGTGGCAGGAAGAATTTCTTCTCATCAAATAACTCTCCCACCCTTGTAATTGCAGGAATAAGTTCATTATCAATAATACCCTGGGCTGATACGCCGTTTTTCATTTCCTCTTTAACAAGATTAACAATCTTATTCTTTCCTCCTTCAAGTACTGCATCATACACAGGACTTATGGATTTTTCTTTAGAGGCATCAGCTTTATTTGAAGATGGCTTTGAAGCATCTGTAGTTGTTTCAATTTTCTTTACTCTTGAAACATAAAGATTATCAGCCCCTTCTTTTGCCATTAAGAGATCCGATGCGTATAAAGCATTCATAAGCTGATCCTGCCCCGGATTTGCAATAGCCATTGTAAGTCCGCACTGAATAGCCATGGTAAGGAATGCAGTATTTACATTGATTCTTTCAGGAAGACCGAAGGAAATATTTGAAAGACCACATATAGTAGGAAGTCCTAATTCGTCATGGCAGTACTTGATAGTATCTAATGTAAGCTTTGCAGCCTTTGGATCTGCACCAACAGTAGAAACCAAGCCATCTACCACCAAGTCTTCCATAGAAAGGCCTTCTTCTAATGCAATTCTAACCAATTCATTTATTATCTTCTTCTTTTCTTCTAAAGTTGAAGGTATTCCATCATCTGATACAGGAAGAAGGATGCACATGGCATTATACTTCTTTGCTATCTTAAATATAGGTCTGGTCTTCTTTGATTCTAATGAAACCGAATTAATAAGAGCGCGACCTGGATAAATACGAAGGGCAGCTTCAAGTACTTCAATAAAGCTGGAATCGATACAAAGAGGAAGGGATGTGATGCCGGTTACTTCATAAATGGATTTAAGCATCATTTCCTTTTCGTCTATTCCATTCATACCCATATTAATATCTAATACAGCAGCATGATTTTCTTCCTGAGATATGGCCATATCAGAAACCATAGCAAGGCTTCCATCTCTAAGTTCGGCCTGAAGCTTCTTCTTGCCTGTTGGATTTATTCTCTCACCAACCACAAGAAGCGGACCATTAAGATCTATATTAAGAAGTGATCTTTCTGATGTAAGCACTCTTCTTTTTTCTTTATTTATCTCTGGATGAGGCATATGTCTTACAGCATTTTTTAAAGCCGCAATATGGTCTGGTCTAGAACCGCAGCAGCCCCCTACAAATGTTGCCCCATTTTCTACTAATTTCTTTCCGCATTCAGCAAAATACTGAGGAGTCATAAGATATACAGATTCTCCATCAACAAGCTCCGGCATACCCGCATTTGGCTTGGCAAAAACAGGAATATTGGCATATTCTTTCATCTGCTTAATGAAATCAGCCATTTCTTCAGGACCTGTTGAACAGTTCATACCTACAGCATCAACACCTAATCCCTGAAGCACCACAACTGCAACTTCCGGTGGTGTACCAAAGAGAGATTTACCATCCTCGTTAAATGTCATACTGACAATTACAGGGATGTCTTCATCTAATTCTCTTATGGCAATAACTGCGGCACGGCATTCCTGCAGACTCATCATAGTCTCCACTACGATAAGATCTACCCCAGCCGAAATAAGAGCTCCAGCCTGTTCCTTATAAACATCAACCAGCTCTTCAAATCTAAGATCACCAATAGGATAAAGCTGTCTTCCTGTCATGGTCATATCACCGGCTACATAGCCTCTATGATTACATCTTTTAACAGCTTCTTTTGAAATAGACACAAGGCGCTTATTCATTTCCACTGTTTTATCTTCAAGATGATATTCTTTTAGTTTAATTCTATTACATGTAAATGTGGATGCATAAATGATAGATGAACCAGACTCAATAAATTTAGTCTGAATATCAATAAGGATTTCCGGATGATCTAAGACCCAGCTTTCCGGACAAACACCAAGGGGCATTCCCTTGGCCATAAGATTTGTACCTGTGGCACCATCAAGACATATGATGCCACTATCAAGAAGATTTCTAAATTCCTGTCTATTCATACTTCTAATCTCCAAATGTATCATCAAGCAGCTTGTCCCCATCAGCAGCTGCAGTCGCAAGTTCGTCGCATCTTTCATTACCCGGATTTCCGGCATGGCCCTTAATCCAGACATAAGTACAATCATGGATCTCCATGGCTTTTAAAAGTCTCTGCCATAGATTCTTATTCTTTACAGGTTCGTTCTTTCCCCTTTTCCAGCCTTTTTTGATCCAGCCTTCAATCCAGTTGTCATTAAAGGCGCGGCATACATACTGGGAATCAGTATAAATAGTAACCTGACAAGGTTTAACAAGGGCCTCAAGCCCGGTTATCACCCCTAATAATTCCATTCTATTATTTGTTGTCTTTTTAAATCCTTCAGAAAATTCTCTTACATGAACCTTTCCATCAGGAGCTGTATATTCTATTCTTGTGCCAAATCCTCCTGGTCCATCAGGATTTCCCCTGGCCGAACCATCGGAATAAAGAATTACTTTCATTTAAAACCTCTTATCTGTAACTATAGAGTTTAAACTTCTACATTTATAACTCCTGCTTCTTCTTCAGCTTCTTTTCTAAAATCAGCCATCTTAGCAGGATCGATATCAGGAAGATCATCCATAGAAGAAATTCCAAAACATCTAAGGAAATCATCCGTAGTACCAAAAAGTATCGGATGTCCAGGAGCATCAAGTCTTCCAACTTCAGTAATAAGATTATACTCTACCAGCTTATTCACTGCGTGAGCTGATGAAACTCCTCTTATTTTCTCAATTTCAACCCTTGTAACCGGCTGCTTATAAGCAACAATTGAAAGGGTTTCAAGTAAAACATCAGTAAGAGAATGAGACTTTGGAACATTTACCAGTCTGATAAGTTCTTCATAGTACTCAGTCTTTGTACAAAGCTGATATCTTTCTCCATTATCAAAATCAACAACTCTGATGCCTCTGTCTTCATCTTCATATTTCTTTTGTAATTCAAATACCAGTTGTTTTACTTCTTCTTTATCTGTTTCAAGAGCTGTAGAAAGCTGATCTACTGTAACTGCATCCCCTGACGCAAAAAGTAAAGCTTCTATAGCAGCATATTGATTCTTCTCTTTATCCATTATCCCACCTATTCAAGCGAATCTATTACTATATCCCCAAATATCTCATCCTGTCTTACAGTGATGAAACCTGTCTTCATAAGTTCCAAAACAGCCATAAATGATACAATGATATTTATCTTGCCATGATGTCTTCCAAGAAGAGTTTTAAAATTAATACTCTTAAGACCTTTAATATCATTTCTGATTTCGATCATCCTATCTTCGATCTTAATCTCATCTCTTGTGATAGTACCAAATTTACTTCTCACCTGGTCAACCCTGTCAGTCTCTCTTCTCATAAGAGCTCTGAATACTTCCTGCAATTTGGCAAGAGTCACATCTCCTACAACTTCTGCAGGATCCACTGGCTCTTCATAATTCTTAACTTCTTTAGGAATTGCTTCTTTACCATAAAATGACTTTGAAGCATCTAACTCCATATCTTTTAGCTCATAGGAAGCATATTTATAAACCTTATATTCCAGAAGGGATTTAACCAATTCAGCTCTTGGGTCTTCTTCCTCTTCTTCTTTAACTTCTTCATCTTTAGGCAGAAGCATCTTTGACTTGATAGCTATAAGTTCAGCCGCCATAACAAGGAAGTCGCTCATCACATCCATATCTTCTGTTTCCATGGCATCAATATAAGCCATGTACTGATCTGTGATCTCAACTATAGGAATATCAAAAATATTAAATTTATTCTTATCTATCAAATGAAGAAGAAGGTCTAAAGGTCCTTCAAAATCATTAAGCTTGATATCTAATTCAGTCCTTGCCATGATCTTTTACCTGATCCTATGATCCATTTTACTTATTTTTTCTTATATCTATGAGTCTTTATGTATCTTACCATTCGCTTTGCTAAATCTGCATTGTAATGCTTTCCATCTGTAGAATGACCTTCCGGCATATAACCTTCATCATTGGAAACAGATGAAGCTATATCAAGATAGATAACATCTCCTCTTTTATGGCACATATCTTTCAAAGCATTATTGAATTTTTTTATATTATCAATATTAAAAATGACCTTATCTCCATCAGATATGGATTTAGTTACTGGTGCCACATTTGATACATAAATAGTTGCATTGGGATTATGCTGATAGATTATATCTATAAGAGAACTGATGTCTTCTGTAAATATATCTACATAAGCCCATCCGATCTCATTTATCCCAAACTGGATATAATAATTATCGTAGTTTGTAGAATTGATGGCTTCAACTACAGTAAGCTGATTTCCATTTACGTTTATAACCTTTTGATCATCAATATGATCAATTGTAAGACCTTTATAAGCAAATGCATTCATATTGGTCTGACCACCATACATGGAAAGTCCTTCTGTTCTGGAATCTCCGATAAAGACTGTTTTATCAAAATATGAATCATCTGCTACTGTATAGTCTCTTTCAAATCTGAACATATCATAGGAATCGTCGAAATTAATATCCTTAAGAGCTTTAAGGCCGGTTCCATCATCCGAAGGATCATCCTTAAATAACTCTTCTAATTCCCTGGTATTTTCAGTTACAAGTTCTGTAGTATTTTCAGTTACTGCCTCAGTGGTTATTTCTGTGGCAGGTTCAGTGGTATTATCAGCAGTTGCATCTTCAGCATCAAGGAACGTAGCATTACTTTCGCTATTAATTTTTTCATAATAAGCAGCCTCAACACTCGACTTATTACTTTTATAATGTCCCATTTTAAAATATTTAAAGCTAAAGAGCGCACCACTAAAAGCAATGAGGCTAATACAAAGTATCCTCATTGCATATCTGTCATTATTTCTCATTTTTAATTAGTTCCATTCAAGATCAGTAATTTCAGCTTTTTTATCTCTGGTAAGTAATTCATGAAGTCCCTGTTTTGCAGGAAGATCTTCAAAAAGAACTCTGTTAACAGCCTCAACTATAGGCATGTTGACATTATATTTTTCAGCAAGCTTAAGTGCAGCCTTAGCAGAATAAACACCTTCTACCACCTGCTTTACCTGATCCATGGCTTCCTGATACTTCATCCCCTGACCAATAAGTGTACCAGCCCTTAAATTACGGCTGTGCTTTGAAGCGCAGGTAACAATAAGATCACCGATACCTGAAAGTCCACTGAAGGTTCTTCTATGGCCACCCATGGCAGTACCAAGTTCTGTTATCTCAACTATTCCTCTTGTAATAAGAGCAGCTTTTGTATTATCACCACATCCAAGTCCGTCAGACATACCTGCGGCAAGAGCAATAACATTCTTTAATGAACCGCCTAACTCAATACCCAGCACATCAGGACTGATATATACTCTGAAATAATCAGCCATAAATGTATCCTGGATCTTACGAGCGATCTCTTTATCTTTACATCCTACAACAACAGCTGTAGGAACCATCTTTCCAACTTCTTCTGCATGGCTAGGGCCTGAAAGAACTGCAACTTTCGCCTGTGGTATCTCTTCTTCGATTATTTCAGAAAGAGTCTTTAAAGTTGCTTCTTCAATACCTTTAGCAACACTGACGATGATCTGACCTTCTTTTATATATTTTGATACAGTCTGTGCTGTATGTCTTACGAAAGGTGAAGGTACAGCCATGATTATCATTTCAGCTTCTTCAACTGAAGCTCCGATATCTGTTGTAAAACTGACTGTTCCAGGAAGGATAACTCCTGGAAGTTTCTGCTTTTGTTCACAATATTCTGTAAGCATGGCAACCTCTGCAGGATCAATTGACCATACAGTAACCTTATTGCCATTTGTTGAAAGTAATTTTGCGATAGCTGTTCCCCAGCTACCTGCTCCAAGTATAGTTATATTCATTTCTTAATTTCTCCTTCCTTATGAAAACTGAGTTTTCTTTCCTCATGAGCCATAAGTCTCATAATATTTGCTTTATGTCTATAAATAGCTAATGCTGCAAATAAGAGAACAAGAATAATAGATTCAATTAAAGCTTCTTTAATAAAAGGTGTGCTGAAATTGCCAAAGCAAAGCATACCCTTAAAAGCAAAGATGATATAAAGAATTGAGAATTCTATCATAAGAAGGATAGATCCAAGAGATACATATCTTGTAGCTGCTACTACAGCAACGAATAAGATAAGAAGTATAAGGATCATCCATCCATTAAGAAGTCCTACTATAGTTCCGGCAGTTGTAGCAATACCCTTTCCACCTTTGAAATTAAGATAGCATGGGAAATTGTGACCTAAAACTGCACCAAAACCTGCATATAACACAAAAAGCTGATAGATATTAGCATAAGGTTCAATATTCTTAAAGATAAATGTTACAGCAAGACATGGTATAAGTGACTTAAGGAAATCTCCAAGAAATACAATAAGTCCAGCCTTTGTACCAAGAACTCTGAGAGCATTTGTAGTTCCTGAATTGCCGCTGCCATAATTTCTTATATCAACGCCCTTTAATTTTCCATACAATACTCCCGTCTCTATAAGTCCGAATAAATAACCAACTATAAGACAAACAAATCGTAAAATTATTGAACCAGTCATAATAAATACTAATTATCCTTTCTTTCGCGCACGATCATTCTAATAGGTGTTCCCTTAAATGAGAAAGCTTCCCTAAGTTTATTTTCAATATATCTCATATATGAAAAATGTGCTAACTCTTTATTATTTACAAATATTACAAATGTAGGCGGCTTTACAGAAACCTCTGTCATATAGAAAAGTCTTAAATGCTTTCCCTTGTCCTGTGGAGGTTCAACTTCAGCAACAGCCTCAGCAAGGATCTCATTAAGTACACCAGTCTGGATTCTCATTGAATGGAAATTTACAACCATATCAATAGTACCAAAGAGTTTTTCAACTCTCTGACCAGTCTGGGCAGAAATAAAGATAAGCTCAGCATAAGGCATAAATGCCAGCATATCTCTTACTTCCTTTTTGAATTTATTCATGGTCTTGTCATCTTTTTCGATGGCATCCCATTTATTAACCGCAATGATCATACCTTTGCCAGCTTCATGAGCGATACCGGCAATCTTAGTATCCTGATCAGTTACGCCTTCTGTGGCATCAATAACAAGAACAGCCACATCACATCTTTCAACTGCAGCAACTGTTCTTATAATAGAATATCTTTCTATTTCATCCTTAACCTTAGACTTACGACGAAGACCTGCTGTATCGATAAATACATACTCCTGATCTCCGCGCTTGATCACAGTATCCACCGCGTCTCTTGTAGTACCGGCAATGTCTGATACTATAACTCTATCTTCACCAGTAAGGCGGTTTATAATAGATGATTTACCAACGTTAGGTTTACCAATGATAGCAACCTTAGGTCTTTCATCTTCCTCTTCTGTGGTATCCATATCTCCAAAATGAGATGTTACTTCATCAAGGAGATCACCAAATCCCAGCATAGATGCAGCTGAAACAGCAAATGGTTCACCAATTCCAAGATTATAGAACTCATATACATCCATTTCGAATTTCTTAAAATTATCTACCTTGTTAACTGCAAGAACTACAGGTTTCTTAGAGCGTCTTAACATATCACATACAGCATGATCTGAAGCAACTAGACCCTCTCTTACATCAGTAAGGAAGATAATAACATCTGCAGTCTCAATTGCTATCTCCGCCTGCTCCCTCATATGCTTAAGCAATATATCATCAGTCTCTGGTTCAATACCACCTGTATCAACAAGAGTGAACTGTTTATCAAGCCATGTAACATCACAATAGATTCTGTCTCTAGTAACACCTGGTGTATCTTTAACTATTGAAATTCTTTCTCCAGCCAGAGCGTTAAACAAAGTTGATTTACCAACGTTAGGTCTACCAACAATTGCAACGATTGGTTTTGCCATAATAATTCTCCTTATCTAAACCGGGCTTAACCCGGCACATATATCTTAATCATCACTTATTACCTTATGCAGGTAATCAGCACCACTAGATTTTACAATAACAGTTTTAACTTGTAAAGCCTCGCTAAGCTCCTCTAAAGTCATATCATCGAGGAATATATCCTGATCCGCCTTAAGACAGATATCAGGAATAAGAAGAGCTTCTCCTAAATCTTTACCCTTTAACTGCTTTACAATATCACCTCCAGTAAGAAGACCTGTAACTGTAATCCTGTGGCCATAGAAATCATTTAATATCCTATGTACATCAAATGTAATATCAGGTCTTATCCTCTTTATCTGTTTTAATATAAAATCCCTGTTTCCGTAAGATAAAGCTCCTACTATAGTAGAAACATGCCTGTTTTTATTAACAGTAATATATTTTTTATCTTCTTTATATTCCTTAGATAATCTCTCAAAAAATGAATGCTTACCATCTCTAAAACTTAAAAGACGGTCCACCTCTTCAGTAATCTCATCTAAGAAAAGTCTCGAAGAGCCAACTCCATTTTCTATCTGGTTAAAACCATCATATCTATCAGCCTCAGGTAAAGGTCTTTTAGCTGTTATATACCACTCATCACTGGCATATACAAAATGGATCCCGTACTCTTCATAGATTTCCTTTTGAAATCCTTCGATCATATCGATAACTTCCTCAGCATCCTCCTTTGTGAAAGGCTCCATAGGATAAAGGCCATCCCTATATTTTGAAAGTCCTACAGGAACAACAGACAAACTAGAAAGTATCGGAACAAATTGTTTAAGATCTGTAATCGTCCTGTATAATTCATCACCGTCATTAACTCCCTTACAAAGTACCACCTGAGCATTCATAGGAATCTCTGCATCATAGAGCTTCTTCATTCTTTCCATAATGGTTCCCGCAAAACGATTATGAAGCATCATTTTACGAAGTTCAGGATTTGTGGTCTGAACAGAGATATTTATAGGAGCCAGACGGAACTTTATTATTCTATCAATCTCTTCTTCCTTCATATTTGTAAAGGTAATATAGTTACCCTGCAAAAATGAAAGTCTTGAATCGTCATCTTTAAAATAAATGGTCTCTCTCATACCCGGAGGATTCTGATCTATAAAGCAGAAGATACATTTATTGGTACAGGATCTGTAATTATCCATAAGAGACTCTTCAAAACAAAGTCCCAGATTTTCATCCTCTTCCTTTTCAATATGAAATTCTAACTTTTCATCTTTATCATTTAGAACTGTAATATCAAGAGAAGTGTCTTCAGCAATATATTCATAGTCAAATATATCTTCAACCTCAGCACCATTTAAAGAAATAAGCCTGTAGCCTTTCTTTATTCCCGCCTTATCCGCAGGACTTCCTTCTATTACACTTACTATTAAATGTTCCTTCATATTTATTTATCCTTTAAGGCACATAACGCCTGCCAGGTTTCCTCTCATGCCATTTGTTGCTCTGTGGGAGAAAAACAATTCACTGTTATGATAAGTACAATACTCTGAAACAGTGATATTCTCCTGCCTGATCCCGCTGTTTATAAGATTAGTGCGGCAGGCTTCTTTAAGATCCAGATGAAATTTATCTTCATTCTTATAAAATACAATTCTTTTTAATTCTTCATCATTATATTTCCTTATAAAATGATCAGCACAGATAATATCTACTTCATAATCTTCCTTACAGATTCCCGGGCCCACTGCCGCAATGATATCTGCAGGATCTGAACCATAAATGGTTTTAAATCTCTCCACCATATGATGGGCAATATCAAGCACTGTTCCTCTCCAGCCAGAATGAGCCATTCCTATAACTTCTTTTACAGGATCATAGAAAAACAGAGGGATACAGTCTGCATAAAATGTCATTATAGGAAGACCTTTTACATTAGTAATAAGCCCGTCTGTATCTATAATATCATTTTCTTTTACGATGCCCTTTCCTGCGTCTTCCATAGTAACCTGTCTTATAGTAGTTTTATGAACCTGGGTTGAAAAGACAGTTTTTTCATAAGGATAACCTAAAGCAGCGGCAAATCTTTTATGGTTTTCTAATACCGCGTCTCTATCATCCCCTCTGTTAAAACTAAGATTTAAGCTTGAAAGGTGACCTTTACTCACTCCTCCAAGTCTTGTAGAAAAGCCTGCAATAAGGCTTTCTTCATATTTATCAAAAGTTTTAAACCTTACGTAAGGCACATCTTTTGACATATCTATATATGTATTTTTCTGATTTAATATTTCTAACATTTTTTGCCTATTATTATATCTTTAATTCTGTATCATTTTCTAAAAAGCATTTTCGATATGCTTTATATTATCTTTAGTTATACCAATAACATCAAATCTCATATCTGTATAATCCGGTATTAAATTCATGTCCTCTAAAAAATATAGGGCCGCCATCCTTATTCTTCTTTGTTTTGCTGGTGTTACAGCTTCAAGAGGATCACCACAGGAATAATCCTTCCTGTATTTTACTTCAACAAAGACATAGGTATCCCTATCCTTAGCTATTATATCAATTTCAGAACTTCTTGTCCTAAAATTCATCTTAATTATACAGTACCCCTTAGCTGCGAGATATTTCGCCGCTTCTGCTTCCTTATAAGACCCCAGTAATCTTTTATTTTCCTTCAAATTTCCTCCGTTTTTTTCTTAAAGCTTTATCAATCCAAAAGCTTAGAAAAGGCATTATAGTTTTCTTCTAAAATTTCTGCCACGTCAATATCATATATATTATACAGTAATTCTTTAGTTAGAACATCCTTCTTTTTACCTGACAAAACAATCTTTCCATCTTTAAGAAATATCAGGTTTTCTGCCGCTCTACAGGCAATCTCTATATTATGATAAACTCCAATAAGAGTATGTTCCTTACTTTCTTCTTCCCATTCTTTAAGATAATCCATTATCTCTGACTGATATTTAATATCAAGATGATTAGTAGGCTCATCCAGAAAGATATACGGAGTATCCTGAGCAAAAACTCTGGCCAAAAACACTCTCTGCCTCTGTCCACCAGATAATTCATCAATCATTCTGTCTTTAACCTTAGAAAGCCCTGTTCTTTCAAGAGCTTCTAGCACTTTATCTCTATCTTCCTTTGAAGGTCCC
The DNA here is from genome assembly GCA_017420535.1 of Eubacterium sp. Classification (GTDB taxonomy): domain Bacteria; phylum Bacillota; class Clostridia; order Lachnospirales; family Lachnospiraceae; genus Eubacterium_Q. The sequence continues at coordinate 38,241 of JAFOIV010000059.1, forward strand.
TTTAATCCATGGGTGGAGTATATATATCGCCCCAGCATAACTGTATCATAGACAGAAAAAGAGAAATTCACCTGCTGGATCTGAGAAAAAAAGCCTATACGGGAAGCTATCTCTTCCCTCTTCATCTTTTTAAGATTCTTACCATCAATAAAAACTTCCCCATCATATTGAATAAGTCCTGCTATGGTTCTTAAAAATGTAGTCTTACCACTGCCATTCTGCCCTAGTATTGCAACGCTTTTTCCTGTTTCAAATTCATAACTTACATCACTAAGGACAAAATTCTTATTTTGAGAGGTCTTTAGATTTTTAGAATATGTACTACTGACATTCTTTAATACTATACTCATTTTTTTCTACCTCCAAAATAGATCCAGATGAAAAATGGAGCTCCAATAAACGCAGTTATACATCCCACAGATAATTCTCTTGGAGAAGCTATGGTTCTAGCCAAAAGATCAGAGATTACCATTAAAATGCCACCGGAAAGATATGCCATAGGAAGAACTCTCTTATGTTTGGCACCAAAGATCTTTCTTACTAAATGAGGTGCCGCCAGGTCTACAAAACCTATGATACCTGTAAAACATACCGCTACCCCTGTCATAAGAGAAATGATAATGATAAGTAAAATTTTCGTCTTAACAGCATCTACTCCCAGGGACATAGCCTGTTCTTCTCCAAAACTGATAATATCCAGCTTTTTTGAAAAAAACATAAGTATGATAAAGCCTAATATGCTGAAGGCTCCTGTAATATATACATGTACCCATCTTTTCCCTACAAATGAACCCAGTTGCCAGAGAAGCAGTTTATCTCTATGCTGAGAAAAAATAGAAGCAAGAAGGCTAAGGATTGCATTTGTAAACAGAGAAATGATCATACCAATAAGTATTACCGTATGATTATTTACATTTTTATCCAGTTTAAAAGAAAAGAATATAACAATAAATATTGTAATGATACTTCCTAAAAAGCCACCAAGAGGAAGCATAAACTGAGACACCATACCGGCAGCTGCATTTAAAAGGATCATCAAAGCAGCGCCAAGAGAGGCTCCAGCTGAAACACCCATTGTATAAGAGGAAGCAAGCGGATTCTGCAATATGCTCTGCATTACAGCTCCCCCTACTGCTAAAAGGCCCCCGACAAAAAAGGCCATTATAGCTCTTGGGATCCTTATAGTCCATATGATGGAATCGAGAGAAGGATTAAAGCCTTCAGGATAATTTATCCCAAATAAATGATTTCTTATTACAAGAATAGTATCTTCTAAAGATATTTTTACACTGCCAAGACCGATTCCTAAAAACAGCGCTATTAAACTTAAGAATATTATTATTCCGAATTTAAGGGATATATTCTTTTTCATACCAGTACCTTTATTTTATCTTTAATAACAATCCTATCATACCATAAAAATTGCAGGTACATAAAGTACCTGCAATAAATTCAGCTTATTTGCTTAATGTATTGTAATATTCAGGATAAACTAATATAGCAATTTCAAGAATTGAATCAGCTACATGATGATTTGGCTGATTAAGTTTATTTCCATCAATAACATATACTGCCTTATTCTGGATAGCCTTTACATTTTCCCATCCTGAAGTTGAAAGGATCACACTTACAGGATCTTCTGTATATGTATCGCCAGAAATGATCACATCAGGATCTGCTGCAATACAAGCTTCTTCTGAAAGTGCTGGCCAAGGTGTATCATTATCATGAGCTATATTCTTAGCACCAATAAGTTTGATTATCTCATCAATATATGTATCTTTAGCTGCTGAATAAATATCAGGGTAATCTGCTGTTGGTGTAGAGATTTCATAGAGAACTGCTTTTCTCTCTGATTCAGGGATTGTTACAGAAATCTCTTCAACCCTTGAAACAACTTCCTTCATCTCACCTGATAACTGATTAGCCTCATCCTGCTTTCCAACACAGATACCGATAAAGTTCATATCTTTATAGATTTCATCAAGAGTTGATGCTGTTGGGATATCAGCTATACAGATATTTGCTGTACGAACAGGAGCAAATACATCACTGCCCTTTGCAGCACTCATTCCTGAAGTAAATACGATATCAGGATTTAAACTAACTATAGCTTCGTTATCCGGATTCATCATGTCGAACTGAGGAATATCTTCCTTTAATTCTGATCCATAAGACATAGCTGAATTAGTATCACAAGCGATGATCTTATCAGAAAGTCCAAGATCAAGTAATACTCTTGTGGTTGAAGGTGCCATAGAAACAATTGATTTAACATCAACTGGGACCTTAATCTCATTTCCAGCTGGATCCTTCAAATTAAGATAATTTGAATCTTTAGCATCATCAGTTGCAGCTTCAGTTGATGAAGCAATTTCTGAAGAAGTATCTGTAGTTACTGTCTCACTGGTTGCTGCTCCATTTGTGTTACTCTTTCCACAAGCTGTGATAGTTGAAAGCACCAGCATCATGCAAAGAAGTAATGCACTAATTCTTTTTTTCATATTTCTCCTCTTTCCCGGCATTTTCTCATAAAAAACATTCATTTTCTGCCATGTATTTTACGATTAATCATAGTAACACAAGCAATATGCTTATGTCAAAGCCTAGTATAACGTCCGCAAAATAACTGGACTAATGCGCCGAAGGCGTGCTATCGATGTAAGCATTCGGTCCAGTTATTTAAGTGACGATATACTAGATAAAGTGGGTTATAAAAGTTTTTCTATGAATCTCGCATGGTCCAATCTCTTTTATAGCTTTAATATGTTCTGCTGAACCATAACCTACATTAGATTTAAACCCATATCCTGGATATTTTTTATCCATTTCTTCCATTATCCTGTCACGGGTAACTTTAGCTACAATACTGGCTGCAGCAATACTTACAGACTGGCAGTCTCCTTTTATAATAGAAACCTGCTGGATGTCTATATCAGGAATATGGACTGCATCAATAAGGAGAAGATCCGGGCGGACAGAAAGTCCGTCAATAGCCTGCTTCATAGCATCTTTATTGGCTTTTTCAATTCCAATAGAATCAATGGTGGACGCAGTATTCATTCCAACTGAAACAGATACAGCTCTTTCTAAAATAATATCATAGAGAAGTTCTCTATTCTTCTTACTAACCTGCTTTGAATCATTTAGATACGGGATCACAAGATTGCGTGGAAGAACTACTGCAGCTGTAAGGACAGGACCTGCTAAAGGACCACGTCCCACTTCGTCAATGCCACAGATATATTCCTTATCGCTGTATTTATTTTCAAATTTCATCATATCTCTGACCCGGGCGGTTTCAGCTTCAATTTTACTGATACTGTTTTCAGCTTTCTCAATCAGCTTAACTACTCCACTTCTATCATCAAAAGAAAAGTCTTTGATAAAGCACATAAGTTCAGATTTCATCGTGTCATATTCCATTAAGGGTCTTGCCATTATTTCATCATAGATCTTTTTTATCTCACCAATCTTCATAAAATCTTCCTCCAAAAAATATAGCCGTGACACACGCCACGGCTACAATGATCAATTACTTCTTTTCATGTCCTTTATCTATTTTACCAAATTTCTTGATAGGAGATAAACGATATTTAGCCTGACCAATAATATCAGCCTTTTTAACATTACCTACATCAGCAGATCTAGAGTCTCTGGATACATTTCTGTTATCACCTAAAACAAAATATTCATCCGGTCCAAGAGTTATCTCATCAGCCGCCAGGCCATTTTCCCTCATTACTTCATATCCGTAATCTTCTACTAACTTTTCTCCATTAATGAAGATATTACCAGCATCATCAATGAAAACCTTTTCACCAGGAAGACCGATAACTCTCTTAATATAGAATACGTCTTCTCCCTGATATGGGAATACGATGATATCAAATCTCTTAGGATCAGTAAAATGATACTTAAGTTTATCAATCCAAATATTATCACCATTTTCAAGTGTAGGATACATAGATGTACCATGAACTGTTGTTCTCTGACCTACAAAAGTGATTATAAGAAAACAGATAAGGATAACAACGCCAATATAAATTATAAGAGAAAGTAACTCTTTTACGATATTTACGTCCTTTTCATCATCTTTTCTATTTTTCTTTACCTTTTCCACTGCTTCCTGTCCCATAACATTACCTCACATCTTCTGGATAATCTAAAGTAGCTCGCCCAAGTTTTCCAGAGCGAAAATCATCAAATAAAATCCTCTCGGCCTTTTCGATATCTAATTCAGCCCCTTTGAGAAGACATTTTCTAACATCAGCAATACGTCTTAAAGCATCTTCGCCTGACATGTCCTCTGTTATTGTATATCGTTCACTAAGCATATTGCAATAGTATTTTTGAAGCAGTTCCAGCAGGCCAAGACAAAGTGTATGTCTTTCCACTACTTCATCATTGATAGAACCTATATAGCTAAGTTTCATCCCTACAGAAGGATCTTCAAATTTAGGCCAGAGAATTCCCGGTGTATCAAGAAGATCAATATCTTTAGCCACCCTGATCCACTGCTTTCCACGAGTTACACCCGGCTTATTACCAGTCTTTGCTGAAGCTTTTCCTGCAAGAGAATTGATAAAAGTTGATTTACCGGAATTAGGAATACCAGCAATCATAGCTTTAATAGGTCTGTTTAAGATACCACGCTTTCTATCTCTTTCAATCTTATCTTTACAGATAGTACGAACAATCTGAGGAATCTTAGAAACATCCTTTCTGTTTCTTGCATCAGTTTTAATGGCTGTAAACCCTTTTTCCTTATAATAAGCGATCCATTTATCAGTTACCTGAGGATCAGCTGCATCCGCTTTATTAAGGATAACAAGGCGGAATTTATTCTTTGCCAGCTTATCAATATCAGGATTCTTACTGGAAAATGGAATTCTGGCATCAAGAACTTCTATTACAATATCAACCAGCTTAACGCTATCTTCCATCATTCTTCTGGCTTTGGTCATATGACCTGGATACCAGTTTATATTTGTAATATTTTCCATTGGACAAAAACCTCCAACATAAAAATCTAATTTCTATTTATCTTTAATCTTTAAGATCACTTTACCTTTTATATCAGTTTTTTGAACCATACCATAGCTCTTAAACCTGGAGTCATCACTACTTGAAGTATTATCACCTATAACAAAATACTCATCTTTTCCAAGGGTTATAGTTTCAGAAAGAATACCTTTATTTAAAATGTCTCCATTAATACTTAAAAATTCATCACTGGCTAATTTTCCATTAACCATCAGTTTACCAGACTGAATACTTACCTCATCACCAGGAAGGGCCACAACCCTCTTAATATCGAAATATTTATCTTTTTCCATTCGCTTTACAGCAACAATATCATTTCTTTTTACATCAGAAAATACATAAACTATCTTATTGATAATAAGAACATCCCCGTCATTTACAGCAGGTTCCATGGATGGACCAAGCATAGTAACTGTCTGAAAGAAAAATGTTACAAGTCCATATCCCAATACAGCGGCTGTAAAGATGAATATCATAAAATTCATTATCTTTCTTAAAGGACTCTTCTTATCACTTATTTTTTTACCTTTGCCTTTACGAAGGCTAAATTCTTTTGATTCAGCGTGTTTTATCTTCATAATTATAAAAATAACCGGAGTCTATGGGTATAAACTCCGGTCTGTTCTTTCAAAAATTATTTAACAATTTCCTTAACCTTAGCAGCCTTACCAACTCTATCACGTAAGTAGTTAAGTTTTGCTCTTCTAACTTTACCAAGACGGATAACTTCAACCTTTTCAACTAAAGGTGAGTTTACTGGCCAAGTCTTCTCAACACCAACACCGTTTGAGAACTTACGAACTGTGAATGTCTCACGAGCCTTAGCACCCTGTCTCTTAATAACTGTACCCTCGAATACCTGGATACGAGTCTTATCGCCTTCCTTGATCTCAGCTGAAACACGAACTGTGTCACCAACGTGGAAATTAAGTGGCTCTTTTCTCATCTGAGCATCTTCAATGCTCTTAAGGATTTCACTGTTTGTCATAACAAACCTCCAAAAATATAATACTATTAATCAGACGTTCTTACCAAAATACATTTAGCAGCGGACCATCTTTTTTACACAACATTAAGACTATATCATAATCTTTTTTATAAATCAAGCAGAAATATTAAGTAATTGCAATGTGATACTTCATAAAAATAAGAGCCTGCCAAGAGGCTCCTATTCTTATATTTAATCTATACAGATTATTCAGCGTCTGCAGCTTCTTCTGCAGCATCGTCTGAAAGAAGTGCCTTAACTGAAAGGCTGATCTTCTTATCAGCGCTCTTGAAGTCAACAACCTTAGCTGTAACTTCATCGCCAACCTTGTAAACATCTGATGGCTTCTCAACATGATCATTTGAGATCTGTGAAACATGAAGAAGTGCATCGATACCTGGCTCAAGAACTACGAATGCACCGAAATCTGTCATACGAGCAACGCGGCCTGTAACAACTGTTCCGATAGCATACTTCTCTTCAGCTGAAAGCCAAGGATTCTGCTCGTCAAACTTAAGTGAAAGAGCGATCTTCTCTCCGTTGATCTCCTTGATGAAGCACTTAACTGTATCACCAACTTTGAAGATCTTCTTAGGATTTTCAACTCTTCCCCATGACATCTCTGAAATGTGGAGAAGTCCGTCTGCACCACCGAGATCGATGAATGCACCGAAATCTGTAACGTTCTTAACTGTTCCTTCAACTGTATCGCCAACCTTGATCTTATCAAAGAGAGCCTTAGCTGCTTCCTTTTTAGATTCAACGATAAGCTGCTTTCTGTTACCGATTACTCTTCTCTTATGTGGATTGAACTCTGTAAGTACGAATTCGATTTCCTGTCCAACATACTTATCAAGATTCTTCTCGAATGTATCTGATACAAGACTTGCTGGGATGAATGCTCTGCACTCATTAACTGTAACTGAAAGACCACCTGATAAAGCCTGAGTAACAGTTCCCTTAACTACTGTTCCTTCATTGAAAGCTTTCTCAAGTTCTTCATAAGCCTTCTCAGCCATAACTCTCTTAACTGAGAGAACAACCTGTCCTTCACCGTCGTTAGTCTTTAATACCTTAACTGTGATAGGATCTCCAACCTTAACTACTGTTGTAAGATCAACAGGAGTATTTGAATACTCGCTTGCTGTTACGATTCCGTCTGACTTGTAGTGAATATCAACAACTAACTCATCTGGCTTAACATTGATTACCTTTCCTTCTACAATCTGACCTGTCTTGATTGTTACAAGATCCTCCTCCTGTAACATCTGTTCGAAACTGATTTCTGACATGCTGTCATGAACCTCCTTAATAATTTTGTTCGGGGTAGATGCCCCAGCAGTAATACCTACCCTACCAACGGATTCAAAAGCAGTCAAATCCAAATCAACGAGTGTCTGTATATAGTAAGTATTTTTACATTGCTGTCTGCTAATTTCATATAATTTCTGCGTGTTCGAACTACTGCTGCCACCGATGACTATCATTGCGTCAACAGAAGAAGCTAACTGCCTAGCTTCGGTCTGCCTTTCCTCGGTCGCATTACAGATTGTCCTACTGACAGAGACATTATAATATTTTTTGCATAATAATTCAACAATATCTTTAAATTTTTTAAGATTAAATGTTGTTTGGGAAACAACAGTAATATTTTTGTCTATTTTTTCCGGAAGATTTTCGGCATCTTCCATGCTGTTTATTATATATGGTTCACTGTAGCAATGGCCTTTAATTCCCTGCACTTCAGCGTGTTCCGGACTACCTACAATAATTATCTGATCAGTCTTTGATTTATCCGAAACAATCTTATGGATATTGGAAACAAATGGACATGTAGCATCCACTATAGTATGGCCATATTTCTCAATTTCCTGATAAACTTCTCTTCCAACACCATGAGATCTTATTATTATGACAGATTTAGGAATTGAAGCTAACTCTTTAGTAGAGTTAATGACTCCAACCCCTTCTTTTTTAAGATCATTTATTACTATCTCATTATGGATGATATCTCCAAAAGTATAGACAGTAAGCCCTTTTTCCCTGGCTTTCTTAGCTTCAGTGAAAGCTGTATCTACAGCTCTTTTAACCCCAAAACAAAAGCCTGCTTTTTTAGCAAGGATTACTTCCATAGGATTATAAATTCCTTTCAAGCTCTACTATTTTTTTAACTACTTCATTAATAGACATATCAGAAGAATCAATGAGAACTGCGTCTTCAGCCTGTTTTAAAGGCGCAATAGCTCTGTTCATATCCTGCTGATCTCTTAATTCAATGCCCTTCTTAATAACTGAAAGATCAGGTAATTCGCCTCTGTTCTTTAATTCGTCATATCTTCTCTTAGCTCTTACTTCCACAGAAGCCGTAAGATAGATCTTTAATTCTGCATTTGGAAGGATATTGGTTCCAATATCTCTTCCATCCATGATAACATCATTTTTTTTCGCAATATTCCTCTGGAGATCAAGAAGTTTTTCTCTGACAGGGGGAAGAGCCGAAGATTTTGAAGCCATATTACCTACCTTTTCACTTCTTATCTCTGCTGAAACATCAGATAAATTAAGGAAAACGTGCTGTACTCCAGCCTCGTAAATGATATTAATCTGGATATTATCTAAAGCTTTTTTAAGAGAAACTTCATCAGAAATATCTGTTTCAGTCTGAAGCAGATAAAGAGCTATAGCTCTGTACATAGCCCCGGTATCTACATATAAAAATCCAAGTTCTTTAGCTGCAAGTCTGGCTATTGTACTTTTACCAGCTCCAGCAGGTCCGTCGATTGCAATATTCATTATTTTTTGCCTCCTGTATAAAAATGAATATTATGCAAAAATATGCATTTTTCTGCATAATTATAAATAAAAATTTTATGTTAAAACTAAAAAAATTATTGCATTAATTAAAATATCTTGTAAAAAATTCCGCTAACAGTATATCAAATTCATAAACAATTGTGAACCAATTTGAAATTATTAGTAACTTTGTTCCAAAATACACTTTGCCACATTGAAGTGTAGCGCGTTAAAGCGTGAAATTATCATGACCGAATTGATTAATTAATATTTACAAATAATATAAATTCAATTAATTTAGTCATCTTCTCTTCTGCAATCTGCAGCAAGAAAGGCTGTTGACCAGGCAATTTGAAGGTTAAAACCACCAGTTAACGCGTCACAATCTATTATCTCTCCTGCTACTTTAAGATTCTTTATCTTCTTTAATTCCATGGTTCTAGGATCAATTTCCTTTATTAAAACACCACCAGTAGAAATTATGGCTTCGTTCATCCCACGTAAAGAATCAATTGTCATCGGAAAATCCTTTAAAGTTTCTATAAGCTTCATTCTTTCATCATGAGTTATAAGATTAACTTTTCTCTTTCCATCAATACCTGAAAGCTTTACCACTACAGGAACCATAAGTCTGGGTAAAAGCAGACCTAAAACATTCTGGAATTCTTTATTCTCATTACTTTCAAAATCTCTAAGGATCCTCTTATCAAGAGTCTCCCTATCAAGAGCAGGCTTAAGATCGATAAAACACTCTAATTCATTTTCAGCCTTAAAGGTATCTTCATTAAAATACTTATTGATATAAGAAGATGCTGTAAGCACAAGAGGCCCACTGATACCAAAATGGGTAAAGAGCATCTCCCCAAATTCATCATATAAGACTCTGTCTTTTTTCTTTTTTCCTTCTTTTGGAGCCTTAAGAACAATCTTAAGATTAACATTTTTTAAAGAAAGCCCCATCATTTCCTTACAGAAGCTTTCTTTTATATTAAATGGCACAAGACTAGGCATAAATTTCTTAGTAGAAATACCAGCCAAGGAAAGATATTCCAGCCCTTCACCAGTTGAACCAGTAGTCTGATAAGATGCACCACCAGTGCAAAGTACTACCTTATCAGCAAAAAGAGTCTTAACTCCCTTACTGTCTCTTAATCTTACGCCTGTAATTTTCTTTTCATATTTTGATTTTGGGTCATCTGAAAAATAATCTTCTAAAATGAAACCTTCACATTTCGTGTTAAGAAGAACACGTACATTATTCTTTCTCATTTCATTTTCTAAGGTTTTTATCACATCAGAAGAATGATCTGATACAGGGAAGATCCGGTTTCCTCTTTCAGTTTTAACAGGAAGCCCCCAGGATTTAAAATCATTTATAACATCTCTTTGATCATATTCATTTATGGCACTAAAGAGAAATCTTGAATTAGTTGGTACATTACTTAAAAATGTATCCTTATCTGAATCATTGGTAATATTACATCTTCCCTTACCAGTGATAAAAAGCTTCTTTCCCAGCTTTTCATTTTTTTCAACCAGAGTCACATCATATTTCTTTGATGCTTTAATCGCAGTCATCATACCGGCAGCACCGCCGCCGATTATTATCATCTTATCCAAATCTTATCTCCAAATCGTAATTTCAAATTATGTATCTTATAAAACAGGCGGGGATATCCCCGCCTGAGAAAAATTATGATTAAACTGGATATGTCTGATTATTAGAATCAGCCTTTGAAGCATCAACCTTTGTCTGCTGAGCTTCTCTATATTTAAAGAATTCTGTAGCAACCTGTGGGAAAAGAGCATATGAAAGAACATCTTCTTCCTGCTGTGTCCACTGCTTGCATTCTTCTCTGAACTTAGGGAGCTGTGGCTCGATTAAGTCAGCAGGTCTGCAAGTAATAGGCTTCTCATCTCCAATAGCCTTCTTCTGAACTTCAGGATTGAAAGGCTTGATTGTCTTACCAAACTGACCTGAAAGAATCTTCTTAGATTCCTTTGTGATCATCTTATATCTCTCACCCTGTAGAACGTTAAGAACAGCCTGTGTTCCAACAATCTGTGATGAAGGAGTAACAAGAGGTGGCTGACCGAAGTCTTCACGTACTCTTGGAATCTCTTCAAGAACTGCCTGGAACTTATCTTCCTGCTTAGCATCTTTAAGCTGTGATACAAGGTTAGAAAGCATTCCACCTGGTACCTGATAAAGAAGAGTCTTGATATTAACACCCATAACCTTAGGATTAAGAAGACCTGAAGCAAGGCACTCCTCACGGTATGGTGCGAAATAGTTAGCGATTTCAGCAAGAAGGTTCTGATCAAGACCAGTATCATATTCTGTACCCTTGAATGTCTCAACCATAACTTCTGTAGCAGGCTGGCTGGTACCCATAGCAAGTGGGCTCATAGCTGTATCAATAACATCACAACCAGCTTCAACAGCCTTAAGGTATGTCATTGAACCAACACCTGATGTGTAATGAGTATGAAGCTGGATAGGAAGCTTTGAACCTTCCTTAAGAGCTGTAACAAGTCTTGTTGCTTCATATGGAACAAGAAGACCAGCCATATCCTTGATACAGATAGAATCAGCACCCATTTCTTCGATCTGACGAGCTGTCTCTTTCCAGTAATCAAGTGTATAAGCATCTCCAAGTGTATAAGAAAGAGCTATCTGGCAGTGTCCGCCCTCTTTCTTTGTAGCCTTAACTGCTGTCTCAAGATTTCTAAGATCATTGAAGCAGTCAAAGATACGGATGATATCAATACCATTTGCAAGAGACTTCTGAACGAAATATTCTACTACATCATCTGCATAATGGTTATAACCTAAGATATTCTGGCCTCTGAAAAGCATCTGAAGCTTTGTATTCTTGAAACCATCTCTAAGCTTTCTAAGTCTCTCCCATGGATCCTCTTTTAAGAATCTAAGGCAGGCATCAAATGTTGCACCACCCCAGCACTCTACTGAGTGGTATCCAACTTTATCCATTTTATCTATAATAGGAAGCATTTCTTCAGTTGGCATACGAGTTGCAATAAGACTCTGGTGAGCATCACGAAGGACTGTCTCAGTTATGCCAAGCTTTTTAATATTTTCTGACATATATATTTCCTTTCTGTTTTAGAAACAAAATCATATTAACCGTTATGAATAAATCCATTAGTGGACATTAAATATTGCAAGGAATGATCCTGCTGCTACAGCAGTACCGATAACACCTGCAACATTTGGTCCCATGGCATTCATGAGAAGGAAGTTTGTAGGATCATATTCTGAGCAAACCTTCTGTGAAACACGGGCAGCCATAGGAACGGCTGAAACTCCGGCTGAACCGATAAGTGGGTTAACCTTACCCTTCGTAACAATATACATGACCTTACCAAAAAGAACACCCATTGCGGTACCAAGCATGAATGCAACGAGACCAAGTACTACAATCTTAAGAGTAGAAATCTTAAGGAAAGCTTCTGCACTTGTTGTAGCACCAACTGATGTACCAAGTAAGATAACTACGATGTACATAAGAGCGTTTGAAGATGTCTCTGTTAACTGCTTAACAACGCCTGACTCTCTGAAGAGGTTACCAAGCATGAGCATACCAACAAGTGGAGCTGTTGTAGGAAGGATGAGACAAACAACTAATGTAACAATAACAGGGAAAAGGATCTTCTCTAATTTTGTTACCTGACGAAGCTGTGGCATTCTTACTACTCTTTCCTTTTCTGTTGTAAGAGCCTTCATGATTGGTGGCAGAATAACAGGAACCAGTGACATGTATGAATAAGCTGCTACGGCGATAGGTCCCATAAGTGTTCCACCCATTCCAAGCTTACCAGCGAGGAAGATTGATGTAGGACCGTCGGCACCACCGATGATTGAAATAGCTGCTGCTTCTTTTCCTGAGAATCCGAAAAGGATAGCAAGGAAATATGCACCATAAATACCAAACTGAGCAGCCGCACCAAGGATGAAACTTGGTGGATAAGCGATAAGTGGACCGAAGTCAGTCATAGCACCTACGCCCATGAAGATAAGTGAAGGAAGTATACTCCACTCATCAAGCATATAAAAATAATGTAAAAGTCCACCTTCTTCGATAATTCCAGGGAACATATTAACAAGGAACATACCGAAAGAAATAGGTACAAGCAGAAGTGGTTCAAATCCCTTGGCAATGGCAAGATACATAAGTAAAAATGATATTAAGATCATAAGATAGTTCTTCCAGTCAAGAGTTGCAAAACCAGTCTGACTTGCCAGATTCTGAATAATCTCTAGCATTTTTATTCCTCCATTAAAATCGACTGATAAGATAACTTGTTATTCTTAAATTAGTTAAGAGTTGCAAGTGTATCTCCAGCTTCAACAGAGTCGCCAGTAGCAACATTGATTGATGCAACTGTTCCATCCTGAGGAGCAACGATTTCATTTTCCATCTTCATAGCTTCAAGAATAAGAAGAACTTCACCCTTCTTTACTGAAGCGCCTGCCTGTGACTTAACTGAAAGGATCTTACCTGGCATTGGAGCTGCAACAACAACTGAACCCTGTGCACCTGAAGCTGCTGGAGCTGGTGCTGGAGCTGCTGCCTTTGGAGCTGCTGCCTTTGGTGCTGGAGCTGCTGCAACTGGAGCTGCGCCTGCTGATGTCTCTTCTACAGCTACATCATAAGCTGTACCATTAACTGTAATTCTATAATTTTTCATTTCTATATCCTCCTGATTATCTTACTCTTCTGATTGAGCGAACAACAAGCTTATCCTTGCTGTCAGTAGTATAATTATTGTTGCATGAACCTTCGTAAGCATAGATTGCTGCTGTGATAACAGCTACAAGCTCTGAATCATCAACAAGATTTTCTTCTTTTGTCTCAACTTTAGCTGGTACTGCAGCTACTGGCTTCTTAACCTCAGCAGCCTTAGCAGGTTCTTTCTTCTTATTGATTCCAAGAATCATAGGAACAAACTTAAGAAGTGAAATGATAAGTGCTATAAATATAAGAACACAGAATACTGTGATCATACCGATAGCTGTATGCTTTCCTGCTCTTGCAAGAAGTTCCTGTCTTGAATAAACAGCTGAAATCTCACATTCATCAGCAGTATATGGCTGCTGCCCGTTATAGCCAAGATATGTAATAAGAAATTTATCAACTGATTCTGGTGCCTCGGCTAAACCAAGATTCTGATAATTATCCTGTAAGAACTTAAGATCATCTTCATAACCATTATTTACAGCATCCTGATGAAGCTGAGTTTTTACATTATCAGCATAAACATCATATAACTTATTCTTAACGAATGAAACCTGAACCTTTACATCACGGTTTTCATATTTTAAATAAACCGAGCAAAGGATATTGTCATGGGCGCCCTCAGCAAATTCAGCTCTTTCTCTTGAATCAAATGCTATGAAATTACCAACATGATCAGATGTATCTGCCTGCTTAAATCCGGCAATAGCTGTCTTATCAACATTATTACCTTCTGATAATAAATATTCAGCCTGAGCATCACTTACATCTTTATACTGGCTGGCTACATTCATAGCCATATCGATCATTGTATCTTTATCGTATTCAAAAGCTGCCTTTTTATCAGAACTACATCCTGTTAAACAAAGGAGAACTGTAATCATGAGAACGAGTAATAATTTTTTCTTCATTTCTTACTCCTCTTTTCTATTAAACAGTTGCATGCTTCTTCGCTGGTCTGTCTTCTCTCTTTGTAGCGAGCATCTCAAATGCAGCAATAACTCTCTTTCTTGTTGCATCCGGCTCGATAACATCATCAACATAACCTCTTTGTGCTGCTGACTCTACACTATTCTGAAGAGAATTAATCTTTGCCTTATATTCGTTAACAGCCTTAACCTTATCATCGGCAGCAGCAATCTCTTTCTCATACATGATCTTAGCAGCAAGCTCAGCATCCATCATACCGATTGAAGCTGTTGGCCAAGCATAAACCATATCGCATCCAAGAGTCTTTGAATTCATTACTGAATAAGCTGAACCAAATGCAGGACCAGCCATAACATTTACCTTAGGTACTGTTGCATCAGCAAATGCAAATGCAAGACTTGAAGCTGCAGCTGAAATTGTCTTTTCTTCTTCAACGCATGCTGCAAATCCCTTAACATTTGTAAGTGTAAGAACAGGGATGTTGAAAGCATCACAGAAATTAACAAACTTAGCAGCCTTTAAAGCACCAGCTGTTGTAAGACGATCTCCGCCATCCTTAACCTGGTTGGCTACGCAACCAATTGTTGCACCATTAAGTCTGATGAAACCGATAACCATATCCTTAGCATAATCTTTCTTAACTTCTACGAATATATTGCTATCAGCGATGTTCTGTAATACTGCTCTTGCGTCATCCTTGAAACTCTCAAGTCCAGGGATTGTTCTGTTAAGATCATCATTGCACTCATCAATAGCTTCTTCTTCATTGTTTGATGGAAGAAGTGCGATAAGATTTCTGATCTCTGTAAGAACTTCAGCATCATCACTATATACACCATCAACAAGTGATGTATTACTTGCTACATAGTTTGCTGATGAAGTATCATTCTTCTCTTCATAATTACCATCAAGTGCATTAGGGCTATTAACAAAAAGCTTAGCATCCTTTTCACTCATATATGTGAAGTCTGTGAGGGAAGGAATGAGCGCTGTACCTCCGCCGCATCTGCCGAAAATAGCTGTTACCTGAGGGATAACACCTGAAGCAAATGACATCTTCTTATAAAGTCTTCCGAATGATGCAAGTGCATCTGAAGCTTCCTGAAGTCTGAGACCTGCACAATCAATAAGGCCAATAACTGGTGCTCCAACCTTAAGTGCAAGATTGTAGATGTTAACAATCTTCTTTGCGTGCATTTCTCCTATAGCTCCTCCAAGAACAGAAGCATCCTGGGCATATACATATACAAGCTTACCATCGATAAGTCCGTAACCAGTGATGACACCATCCTTAGGAGTATCATATTCTTTGATGTTAAAATCAGTGCTTCTAGCCTTAACTAAAGCGCCAACTTCAACAAAACTTGAGTCATCAAGTAAAGCGTTTATACGTTCGCTTGCTGACAGAATAAGTTTTTCACTCATTTCTAGTCCTCCGTTTAAATTGTAAATTAACATGAAAATGGTCGTGGACCATGATCCACGACCATTTTCGCCTATTGTATTGTATTACTTTTGGCTTGTTTTTTCAATAAATTTTGTTTATTTTGATGTAGAAATTACATCTTTATTCTTCACCATATAGTCAATAAGTGAAATAACTGTGAGAGCAACAGCTATGACAATCAGTACATTACCAACAATAGTAAAGGCACTATTCTTTATATCTGCCGCAACCATAAAAAGAAGGTAAATGATAGTGATCATCTGTACAGTTGTCTTAACTTTACCCCACATTGAAGCAGCGATCACTCTTCCATTATCTGAAGCTACCAGTCTGAAACCACTGATAGTAAATTCTCTTGCAATTATAATGATAACTGCCCATGAAGGTATCTTATCAAGATCAATAAGTGCGATCAGCGCTGAACAAACAAGAAGTTTATCTGCAAGAGGATCCATAAATTTTCCGAAATCTGTTACAAGATGATATTTTCTTGCGATCTTACCATCTACCATATCTGAAAGAGATGCTATGATAAACACAAATATCGCGATCCACTTTCCCAAAGGAATACCAGGCACCATAAGCAGTATTAAAAATACTGGTATAAGTATTACTCTGAAAATAGTGATTTTATTAGGTAAATTCATAACTCTTCCTCCTACTCTTCCTCTATTAATTCTCCTATAAGGTCATATTCAGTAGCTCCAGTTATCTTAACAGGAACAATAGAACCTGACATAAGAGAATTATCGCTTTTTACAAAGACAAAACCATCAACTTCCGGAGCATCACGGTATGTTCTTGCACTATATACATCATCATCTGAAATGTATCCTTCAATGATACAGTCAAGAGTTTTTCCCACAAGAGATTCATTTTTATCAAGACTTATCTCCTGTTGAAGTTCCATGATCTCATCCCTGTAACGAGCCTTTGTTTCTTCATTTATCTGATCAGGAAATGAAGCTGCAGCTGTTCCTTCCTCAACTGAATAAGGAAAAACTCCAACATGATCAAATTCTATCTCATTTATAGTTCTTAAAAGATTGATATGTTCTTCTTCTGTTTCTCCAGGGAAACCAGTGATAAATGTTGTTCTAATGGCAATATCAGGAATTCTCTCTCTTAATTTTGCCACTATATCATAAATGTCTTTATTTCTAACTCGTCTGCCCATTCTGCGAAGCATTTCATCTTCAGTATGCTGTAAAGGCATATCGATATAATGAAGTACCTTCTTATTTGAAGCCATTTCCTCGATAAGTTCTGGATAAACCTCTTCCGGATAACAATAAAGAAGGCGGATCCACTCTATACCATCTATCTCAGATAACTTTCTAAGAAGGATATGAAGGGATTTTTTACCATAAAGATCCACGCCATACATTGTAGTCTCCTGGGCTACAAGTATCAGCTCTTTAACTCCATTATCCCTAAGATTTTCAGCTGTCTTTATAAGTCTTTCCATTGGAGCACTTCTAAAGTTTCCTCTGAACGTTGGAATGGCACAATATGTGCATCTCTTATCACAGCCTTCAGCTATCTTAAGATATTCCACATAAGGTCTTTCAGTTATGATACGAGGTGCATCTACCTCAGTAGTCTTATTAATATCCTTAAAAAGCGCTACCTGCTTTTCTCCTGATTCAAGTCTTTCAACTACCTGAACAATATCTTCAAATCCGGTAGTTCCAACAAAAGCATCGATTTCAGGAAGTTCTTTTGCCATTTCGTCCTTATATCTTTCAGCAAGACAACCTGCAGCTATAAGATATTTGAGTCTTCCTTCTTTTAATTTTGATGATTCGATAATGGTATTTATACTTTCTTCCTTAGCATCATTAATAAAAGAACAGGTATTAATGATAAGGCAGTCTGCTTCATTTATATCATTTACCAGATTATAGCCTTTCTGTCTAAGAAGTCCCATCATCTCTTCACTATCAACTGTATTCTTATCACAGCCAAGAGTGATCATAGAAATATTCAACATATATATCTTAAAATCCTATCTTCCATTATGAAGCAAAGCTGCCTCATAAGTATTTTCCATAAGCATTGCAATAGTCATAGGTCCTACACCACCTGGAACAGGGGTAATCTTTCCTGCAACTTTTGCCACGGAATCAAAATCACAGTCACCGCATAGTTTATTTCCTTCGCCTGTTCTATGGATTCCAACATCAATAACAGTTGCTCCCGGCTTAACATAAGAATCATCGATCATCTTAGGTTTTCCAATAGCAACCACAAGGATATCAGCCTCTTTACAGATTGCCTTTATATCCTTTGTATGTGAATGACAGATTGTAACTGTAGCATTTTCTCTAAGAAGAAGCATAGACATAGGCTTACCAACGATATTGCTTCGTCCGATAACTACAGCACGGCTTCCATCAATATTTACTCCACTTCTCTTTAAAAGCTGGATTACTCCGGCAGGTGTGCAGGATACAAATCCTCTCTCGCCAATGCTAAGGCGTCCAACAGATTCAGGATGGAATCCATCCACATCCTTATCAGGAGAAATAGCTTTAATTACCTTATCCTCATTGATACCATCAGGAAGAGGAAGCTGAACTAAAATGCCATCGCACTTCTCATCTTTATTAAGCTTATCAATAAGACTAAGAAGTTCTTCTTCTGTTGTATCAGCAGGTAATTCATAAGATAAAGACTTGATCCCTGTAAATTCACAGGCCTTCTTCTTATTATTTACATATACACAGGATGCAGGATCCTGACCAACAAGGATAACAGCAAGAGTTACTTCAATCCCCTCTTTATTTAATGCTGCTACCTTTTCCTTAACTTCTAATTTGATATCTTTAGAAATCTGTTTTCCATCAATTAATTCTGCCATTAGACTTATCCTTTCTAGAAGAGTCCTACTGTGTCTCCATTTTCATTTATATCAATCATCTCAGCAGCAGGGCGCTTTGGAAGTCCTGGCATTGTCATGATCGAACCAGCTATAGCAACAACAAATCCTGCTCCGGCTGACATATATACTTCTCTTATTTCAACTGTAAAACCTTCAGGTCTTCCAAGTTTTGCAGGATCATCTGATAAAGAATACTGAGTCTTAGCCATACATACAGGTGTATTGGTATAACCCATTTCTTCAATCTTCTTAATAGCACGAAGGGCTTCAGCTGAATAAGTTACATCAGCTGCACCGTAAATTTCAGTTGCGATAGTTTTGATTTTTTCCATAATCGGAAGATTCTCATCATAAATTGGATGATAATCTGACTTCTTTGTCTCAAGAGTCTTAAGAACAGCTTCAGCAAGAGGGATTCCTCCTTCACCGCCCTTAGCCCAAACTTCAGATACAGTAACTTCTACATCCATTTTCTTGCAGTAATCTCTGATAAATTCGATTTCAGCATCAGTATCTGAAACGAACTTATTAAGAGTTACAACAACAGGAAGTCCGAACTTCTTTAAATTCTCAATATGCTTTCCTAAATTGCAGATACCTGCTTTAAGAGCATCAAGATTTTCATTATTAAGATCATTCTTTGCAACACCGCCATTATACTTAAGGGCACGAACTGTTGCTACAAGAACAGCCATATCAGGGTGAAGACCAGCCATACGGCACTTGATATCCAGGAACTTTTCAGCACCAAGGTCAGCGCCGAAACCAGCTTCAGTTACTACATAGTCTGCACACTTAAGAGCTGTCTTTGTAGCACGTACCGAGTTACATCCATGAGCAATATTTGCAAATGGACCACCATGAACGATTGAAGGATTGTTCTCTAAAGACTGGATAACATTTGGCTTTATAGCGTCTTTTAAAAGAACTGTCATTGCACCAACGCAGTTAAGGTCTGATGCAAATACAGGTTCATTATCATAATTATAAGCAACGATAATACGGCCAAGTCTTGCTTTAAGATCCTCAAGATCATCAGCAAGGCAGAGAATAGCCATAACTTCTGATGCAACAGTGATTATAAAATGATCCTCACGAACAACACCATCAGTTCTCTTACCCTGACCAATAGTGATATTTCTAAGAGCTCTGTCATTCATATCAAGGCAGCGCTTAAATACTATTCTCTTTGGGTCAATTCTAAGAGTATTGCCCTGCTGTAAATGATTATCAAGGCATGCACATAAAAGATTATTAGCTGAAGTGATAGCATGAAAATCCCCTGTAAAATGGAGATTCAGTTTCTCCATAGGTACAACCTGAGCATATCCACCACCGGCAGCACCACCTTTAATTCCAAAACAAGGTCCAAGGGATGGCTCTCTTAAAGCAACTATGGAATTCTTACCAAGCTTTCTTAAAGCATCGCCAAGACCAATAGTAACTGTAGTCTTTCCTTCACCGGCAGGTGTTGGGTTAATAGCAGTAACAAGTATTAATTTTCCAGAAGGATTATCTTTGATTCTCTCTATAAATTCATCAGAGAACTTAGCCATATTCTTTCCGTAAAGAATAAGGTCATCTTCAGAACAGCCAATCTTCTCAGCGATAACTCTAATATCCTTCATGTCTGCCTTTTCAGCAATCTCAATATCTGTCAGCATTAATCTTTTACCTCTCTTAATGTAATGTTTTCTCCCGGCCAAAATTTTTATTCAGCCATCTAATAAAATAACATCTATCCGTCATTAAGTAAATGAAACATTTAAATATTTAAATAAATATTTTATTTCACACTGAACTTTTCATCAAATTCAGTAGCAGTCATAAGAACTCTTCTAGGTTTTGTGCCTTCTTCCTCTCCTACAACTCCTGCTTCACAAAGCTGATCCATGATCCTGGCAGCTCTGTTAAATCCTATTCTAAATACTCTCTGAAGATTACCTATGGAAGCCTTATCTTTCTCAATAACAAGCTTAGCCGCATCTTCAAAAAGCTCATCATATCTGTTATCGTCATCTGAATCTAAAGACTGAGCCGCGTTGGAAGAACTATTTTCAACTGCTTCAGCAATATTTGAATCATATCCGCCACCTTCAAAATTTGATTTGATAAAATCAGTAACAGAATTGATCTCTTCATCAGATATAAATGCTCCCTGCACTCTCACAGGTTTAGAATAACCTGTTGGGAAATAAAGCATATCACCATGTCCTAAAAGCTTTTCAGCCCCTACCATATCAATTATAGTTCTGGAATCTACACCAGATGAAACCGAAAATGCTATACGGCTTGGAACATTTGCCTTTATAAGTCCTGTGATAACATCAACAGAAGGTCTTTGAGTTGCGATGATAAGATGAATACCCGCAGCTCTGGCAAGCTGAGAAAGTCTTACGATAGAATCTTCAACCTCACCGTGAGCAACCATCATAAGATCCGCAAGCTCATCAACGATAACAACAATAAGAGGCATCTTCTTTGGTGCTTCCATCTGTCCTTCAGTCATAAATTCTTCAGGACTATCTTCCAGCTTCTTATTATAACCTTCGATATTTCTTACATTGTATTTAGCAAAGAGCTGATAACGTTTTGTCATCTCAATAACAGCCCAGTTAAGAGCTCCAGCAGCCTTCTTAGGATCTGTTACAACAGGAATAAGAAGATGTGGAATTCCATTATAAGGAGCAAGCTCAACCTGCTTTGGATCGATCATTATCATTCTTACTTCATCAGGACGAGCCTTAAATAAAATACTCATGATAATAGTATTGATACATACAGATTTACCTGAACCTGTCTGACCAGCAATAAGAAGATGTGGCATCTTGGCAAGATTACCCACCACAGTTTTTCCGCCAATATCTTTACCAACAGCAAAACTAATCTTTGAACCGGATTCCTTAAAATCACTGGACTCTATCAGTTCTCTGGCTGATACAGCAGCATTTACCTTATTTGGCACTTCAATACCAATGGCTGATTTACCAGGAATCGGAGCCTCTATTCTTATATCTGTGGCTGCAAGGGCAAGTTTAATATCATCCTGTAAAGATAAGATCTTACTCACCTTAACCCCCACATCAGGCTGCATTTCATAACGTGTAACTGCAGGTCCCTGGCTGACACCAGTCATAGTCACATTTACACCAAAACTCTTCAAAGTCTCAGCAAGTCTTATCTGAGTCTCTCTTACATCCTTCATGGAATCAGAAGAACTATTCTTCATTTTTTTAAGAAGTGAAGTTGGTGGAAAACGATAAGCTTTAACTTTATTGTTACTGTTTTCAGCAGAACCAATCTCCGACGCAACAGAAGCTGTTTCTTTCTCCTTATCAGCCTTTGTTACCTTCGTTGTATCGTTCTTTATATCACCAGATGTATCTGTATCTATATTTGTATCGCGACTAATATCGATGTTTGTATCTCGACTTATATCGATGTTTATATCGCGACTTGTATCGATATTTGCATCGCTGCCTGAATCATTAAAGAGTTCATCCATCTCTTTACTTACAGTTCCGGTTTTTTCATCGTATCTGATATCTGAATCTTCATATAAAGGATCATTGTAAGTTTCACTAGATGGTTCTAATTCAAACTCCTCAGAATCATAAGAATTAAATGTATCATCAGAAGCTTCTCTCTCCAGATTAGATTTCTTTATAAAATCAGGAATGCTGATCTTAGATTCATTTGAAACCTCGTTATACTTAAGGTTCTGTATAGTCATACTATTAGGAAGAGAGATGTGTCTTTCCTCTGCTTCAGGTTTAAAGTCGCTGGCCTTAAGAACTTCCTCTGCTTCTTTCTTAGTATCTTCGTCGACTTTATTAACCCCTTCCTTAAAAGCCTGAGCTCTCAATTCACTGATAATATCAGTTTTTCTATCATGAAATGGATCAGGAATGGTATCATGTGATATATCTCCGTCAAGAAGTTCATGTACTTCTTCATCAGCAACCACCACATTCTTTCTTGACTTCTTAGATTTTGACCCACCTTTATTTTCTTCTGCCTTATTAGAAGGATCTTCCATAACAGCAATTCTATCCAGGAGACCTCTTTTCTTCATGGCAGGATGAGTTTCCACCACATCCCCCTCTTTTATATCATCATAATTAAGATTTACAGGATTCATATCTCCAGCTAAATCCTTTATGAATTTTATAAGAGAAATACCTGTAACTTCAATAATGGTGACAAAGGATAAAACCACAAGAAGGATTATCACACCAACCTTACTAATAAGCTTAATGAGAAGAATTGTAAGTCCGCCTGCAAGAATTCCACCACCAGCTCTTTTTTCATATCCCAGATTAAAAAGCTCTTTAAATGACTTAATATCTACGCCGGACAGAAGCTGGAATATAGAAGCTGAAATAATAAATGCAACTCCTATCCAGACAATCTTTCTTATAACACTCTTCTTAGGACCATTTGCAAGAATAAATGCAGTAGCAAGGAAAAAATATAGTGGCATGACATACTGTATTCTTCCGAAAAAGCCAAAGAAAAGACTACTGATAGCATTTCCTGCCATTCCACAAATGCCAAAGTTGGCACACATAAGGAAAATAGCAATAGCAAGATAGATAAGAAGATAAATCTCCCTTATTCTTTCAGGACTCAGGTCTTTTTCTTCATCGTGGATTATTCTGGAATTTCTCTCACGAGCAACAGTCTGCTTTGCCTTAGAATTAGCCCCGTTATTTTTAGTTGTATTTTTAGTTTTTGAAGCGGATGTACTCCCTGTTTTTTTGGAAGCCATATTTTACTCCTTTATATCAGATAAGGCTCCCCTTTCGGGGAGCCCTTATTATTTTTAAAAATGAGAATTATTCAGCATCTTTAAGACTAAGGCTGATCTTACCCATCTTGTCAATGTCAAGGACCTTTACGCGTACTGTGTCACCGATATTAACAACATCTTCAACTTTTTCTACTCTCTCTTCAGAAAGCTTAGAAATATGGATCATACCATCCTTATTTGGTGAAAGCTGTACAAATGCACCAAATGGCATGATTCTTACAACTTTACCTTCATATGTCTTACCAACTTCAATTGGATCAACAATAAGGTGGATCATCTTGATAGCCTTATCCATACCTGCCTGCTCAACACCACAAACTGATACGCGTCCATCATCTGTGATATCAATCTTAACCCCAGTCTCTTCAATGATAGTATTGATAGTCTTACCACGCTGTCCGATTACTTCACCAATCTTCTCTGGATCGATCTGCATCTGAACAATCTTAGGAGCGTACTCATTAACTGTTGGACGTGGAGCTGGGATGCACTTAAGCATAACTTCATTTAAGATATACATTCTAGCTTCACGAGTTCTGGCAATAGCTTCCTTGATAATGTCATTTGTAAGACCATGGATCTTAATATCCATCTGGATAGCTGTGATACCCTTTTCTGTACCTGCTACCTTGAAATCCATGTCACCAAAGAAATCTTCGAGACCCTGAATATCTGTAAGTACGATATAATCATCATCTGTGTCACCAGTAACGAGACCACATGAAATACCAGCTACAGGAGCCTTGATTGGTACACCGGCTGCCATAAGTGCCATACATGAAGCACAAACTGAAGCCTGTGATGTAGAACCATTTGATTCAAATGTCTCTGATACAGCACGGATAGCATATGGGAATTCATCTTCTGAAGGGATAACTGGAACAAGTGCTCTCTCAGCAAGTGCTCCGTGTCCGATCTCACGACGTCCTGGTCCACGGCTTACCTTTGTCTCACCAACTGAATATGATGGGAAATTATACTGGTGGATATATCTCTTAACTGTAACATTTTCATCAAGTCCTTCAACTTTCTGAGCCTCTGAAAGAGGTGCAAGTGTTACAACGTCACAGATCTGTGTCTGTCCTCTTGTGAACATAGCTGAACCATGAACACGTGGGATGATATCAGTTTCAGCTGCAAGTGGTCTGATCTCGTTGATAGCACGTCCATCAGGTCTCTTATGATCCTTTAATATCATCTTACGAACAGTCTTCTTCTGATACTGATACAGTGCATCATCAAGTCTGTTCATCCACTCTTCATTATCAGCAAACTTCTCAGCAAGACGAGTCTTTATCTCAAAGATATTATTCTCTCTTGTCTGCTTATCATCTGTAAATACAGCAGTCTCCATAACATCTGATGGAACTTCTGCTTTGATAGCTTCCATTAAATCTTCTGGAACAGCATAACTTGTGTAGCTGTGCTTTTCCTTACCGCAATCAGCCACGATCATATCGATAAACTTGATAACTTCCTGGTTAACCTTATGAGCAAGGAAGATAGCTTCAAGCATCTTATCTTCTGGAACTTCGTTAGCACCAGCTTCGATCATGATAACCTTTTCTCTTGTTGAAGCTACTGTAAGCTGAAGATCAGAATTCTTATAGTGATCAGCTGTTGGGTTAACAACGAACTTTCCATCAATAAGACCAATCTGTGTTGTAGCACAAGGTCCATCGAATGGAATATCTGAAATTGAAACAGCGATTGCTGTACCGAGCATAGCTGTAAGCTCTGGTCTGCAATCTGGATCAACTGACATAACAAGGTTCTCTAATGTAACATCGTTACGATAATCCTTAGGGAAAAGAGGTCTCATAGGTCTGTCGATTACACGGCATGTAAGAACAGCATTCTCTGAAGCCTTACCTTCTCTCTTATTGAAACCGCCTGGCATCTTACCAACGGCATACATTTTTTCATTATACTCTACTGAAAGTGGAAAGAAATCTACACCTTCTCTTGGCTCTTTTGAAGCTGTAGCAGTTGAAAGAACAACTGTATCTCCATAATGAATGAGTACGCAACCATTTGCCTGCTTACCAACTCTTCCAACATCTACACGAAGAGTTCTGCCTGCAAGCTCCATTTCAAACTTTTTATACATTTTAATCTCCCTGAAATTAATATTTTATTCTAAGACACCGAAACAACTGAAAAATCCACCCATATCAAGTATCGATAGCCTTTTCAGTAGTCTCGGCAATATCTTAAAACAATCGTTATAAATATATCATAATTCCTTTAATTCTTCAAGAATAAATAAGCAGGCCTAAAGTAAAGCCTAAAGTAAGCCTGCTTATAAAAAAAATCATCCAATTAATCTATTACCTATGTATAATCTTATTAATTTTTTTAGTCCTGGTATAAAGTTTTATAACTTCAAATCCCTCAGCATCATCAGAATAATCTATCACACATTTAAAATCACCTTTTTTATCGCTAAAAATATCTGATGTATACTCATTTACACCTTCAGTAAGCTCAGCTGAATAAATAAGCTGGTCATCTAAATAAAACTTTATATCGCCATTTCCTTTTGTCATATTTATCTGATAGTTGAATTTAAAATCATTACCATAATCAAAACTAAAGCTAAAACCGGATGAATTATCTTTTAGTTCTTCACTAACCGGAGAAATCAAATCATTAGTTTCTAATGTTTGATTCCAGTCATTCTTTTTATTTAAATATAAGAAATATACTAAAAGTCCTGAAACAATAATTAATTCTTCATTGGTATTCTCCCCTAGATTATATTTAGAATTGAACGGCCCCTCACATCCTATGTTTACAATTGTATCACATTAAATTCATAATTCAATTCAGAAACAGTCGTAACCCCCCTAAAACAATCGTATTTGACCATATATCACATTTAAATCACAAAACCGACACAAATAACATATTAAAAAAGAGCAGGCACCTGCTCTTTTTTAATATACACTGGATTTACAATGCGGAATAGACAAGTTCGGCTATTTCCTCAGGAGTCTTTCCATCAGTTTCAATCTTTATATCACAGGACATATCATAATATGCCCTTCTTTGTTCCATCATAGTTTTGATTTTTTCTTTTACCTCATCTGAACTTCCGGATTTAAGAAGAGGTCTTGTGGTATCATACTGAATTCTATTATATATTTCTTCCGGTGAAGCCATAAGATAATAGATCTTTCCTATATCTTTTAAGATATTTACATTCTCTTTACGAAGGACAATTCCTCCACCAGTTGCAATAACTGTATTATAGCATTTTAAGGAAAGCTCTCTTAAAGTTTCTGTCTCCATCTTTCTAAATGTATCTTCTCCAAATCTTTCAAAGATCTCATTTATAGACATGCCTTCTTTTTCTACTATATATTCATCTGTATCAATAAAATCCATTCCATAAAGGATACTGATCTTCTTTCCCACAGCTGATTTTCCAGATCCCATATAACCTGTAAGTATAATATTATCTCCATAAAGCTTCTTACAAAGATTATTATAAACAGTATCTGAAAGATCAGAAGAAACATTAATATCATTCCATAATTCATAGGCTATGATTCCCTGATATAAAAGCATTTTAAGCCCATTATCACAAGGCACAGCGTGTTCCATCATCTTTTCAATAAATGGAGTTATCGCAGGATTATAAATAAGATCATAACCATAATCTGCCATATCATAGAAAGAATCATCTTCAATAAGAAGACCATCTTCTTTCTTTAAACCAAGGGAAGTGCACTGGATCATAATATATCTTTCCTTAGGAATTATGCTGATATCATCAGCTTTAACAGGTTTTATTACATCCTTATCGAAGATTTTATTTATCTCACCAGCTAAAGAAACTGCCTTTTCTAAAGTTCTGTTAATAAGAAAGACTGAAGATGATCCTTCTTTTACTGCCATATAAAGAGCTGCTCTTGCTGCTCCTCCGGCGCCAAGGATTATCACGTTTTTATTTTTAAGTGTAATTCCGTTTGAATCAAGCGCTCTTAAGAGTCCTGGCATGTCAGTATTATATCCCTTAAATCCATTTCCAGTTCTAACAAGGGTATTTACAGCACCTATATTTTTTGCGTCAGGATCAATTTCAGATAAATATGGAATTACGCTTTCTTTAAATGGAACCGTGACATTAAGACCTGACACTCCCATAGAATATGCGCCTTCCACAGCTTTCTTTATATCATCCACAGGAAATGGCACATAACATGAATTAATACCAAGCTTCTTTCCAAGATAATTATGAATATCTGGTGACAAGGTATGTTTCACCGGATTTCCAAATATGCCAAGTACTTTAGTTCTACCATTAATATTCATAAAAACCTCCTGATAATATATTCACATTACATTTCACTAAATATAATATTACCACAGCAAAGAAAGATTTCAATTCTTTTTATCTATTAAAAATCAAATTAATAAAAA
>JAFOIV010000060.1 GCA_017420535.1 Eubacterium sp.
GAGACAGAAGAGACAGAGATAATCGAGACAGAAGAGATAAAAAAGAATTTCGTCCATCTTCAAATGAAGCCGAAGAGGCAGAGCGTCTTGAAGATGGCAGATTCGTTGAAGGAAGAAATGCCATTACAGAAGCACTTCGTGCTGGCAAGACAATTGATAAATTATATGTTCAGGATGGACTTCGTGACGGCGCCATTTCAACAATAGTAGCCAAGGCTAAGAAGCAGGGAACATTTATCAACTTCCTTCCTAAGATCAAGCTGGATCAGATGGCTGGAAACAATAAGCATCAGGGCGTTATTGCAGCTATTTCTGCTTATGAATATTCAGAGATGGATGCTATATTTAAACATGCAGAAGAAAAGGGACATGATCCTTTCGTATTCATTCTTGATGAGATAGAAGATCCACATAATCTTGGTGCAATAATAAGAACAGCTAACATTTGCGGAGCGGATGGAGTCATCATACCTAAGCATAGAGCTACCGGTATTACAGCAACTGTTGTTAAGGCTTCAGCCGGTGCCATTAATTATACTCCGGTAGTAAAGGTTACAAATATCGGACGTACAATCGAAGAATTAAAAGAAAAAGGCATGTGGTTTGCCTGCGCTGATATGGATGGAGATACAATGTATAATGCAAATCTCACAGGTCCTATCGGCCTTGTTATTGGAAATGAAGGAGAGGGAGTTACACGTCTTGTTAAAGAAAAGTGTGATTTCGTTGTTTCAGTTCCTATGGAAGGTGAGATCAACTCACTTAATGCTTCAGTGGCAGCGGGTGTGCTGGCTTATGAAGTAGTTAGACAGAGAAGAATGTCTAAAAAATAAGTTTTGTCACTTATATGGGGGGAGATATGACAGACTTTTCAAATTATTCTGATGATCAATTGATTAAAATCATAAGAGAAGGAAATTCCGACAGTGTCTATTGTGAGGAATTCCTTCTCAAAAAATATAATCCACTTATTAAGAAGGAGATAAGATTCTTATTTCTTGTAGGGGCAGACACAGATGATCTGACTCAGGAAGCTATGATCGGGCTTTTAAAAGCAGTGAGAGAATATGACCTGGATGGAAAGGCCGAATTCATTACTTATGCTACCCATTGCATCCGTAATCAGATAAAGAGTGCCATAACTGCCTATCAGAGGAAGAAGCATACTCCGCTTAATTCTTATATATCTTTATATTCCAGTCGAAGTGATGATGAGGAAATGATTCTTTCAGATGCCATAGGTGATGCGAATCAGGTGAATCCGGAAGAATTAATAATAAAGCAGGAGAAATATGAAGAAATGTTTCTTGCTATAGATGAAAAGCTTAGCCCTCTTGAAAAGAAGGTGGTAAGGCTTTATCTTGATGGCCTTTCTCATGCTGATATTGCAAAAAAAATAGGTAGAACAGAAAAAGCTGTAAATAATGCTTTAACTCGTGTTCATAATAAGCTGAAGGCTAATTAATCATATTTTATTCACAGTCTCTATGTTATAATATTATTGGGTTTTTACGTATTTATTATGGAGGTAGTTGAATGATCAATGGACTTTCAGGTTACAATTATGATTTCGATATGGTATCAATAACAATCCAGTTATTGATTTTAATATGCTACATAGCAAGAAAAAACATGCCTGTAAGACAGAACAGCAGTTTTTTACGAGCAATGATAGCAAATCTTGTGGTGTCATTTTTTGATATAGTCGCTTGCGAACTTCTTGCAATATGGCAGCAGGTCCCTGTATTTTTACTTTATTTTTTCAATATTGGATATTTTTTTATGTTTGCTGTAAGAATCTGGTATCTTTTTGATTATGTTATTGAAGTTACCAGAGCATATAGATGGGTCACCAAAAGAGACAGGGTTTTAGTTGCATTACCTTGTATCGTTTATTTGGCTTTAGTTATCACAACTCCAATACATAAAGGCATTTTCTATATTGACAGTGCAGCAGGATATAAGAGCGGATATCTTTATAAAGGACTCTATCATCTGAGTTATTTCTATGTGGTCTTATCTTTATTAATTGTTATTAACAGAGCAAAGAAGATCAATAAGAGAATAATCATGGGAAGTGTGGCTTTTAATGCGGTTCTTTTAGTAGGATTATGGGTTAGAAACCTGTTCCCTAAAGTCCTTGTTATGGGATTTTTCAGCACTACAGCCATATTTATCATATTCCTTTCAGCTTTAAATCCGGATATTTATTATGATAAAGAGGTTAAGGTTTTCAATAAGCTGGCTTTTGAAACCATAATGGTAGAAAATATCTATAAGAAATATACTTTTCATATAGTGATAGTCAAACTTAGAAACTTTGATGTTTTAAAGACTGTATATGGTATCAATCAGACTTTATCAGCGGTAGATGAAGTGGGAGCCTGGTTAAATGATAATTTTTCAAAAACAAATATTTATTATTTTGGAAATGGATTATTTGCCCTTAGCTGGAGATTTTTAGATGATTATGAAGAGAAAATAAATAAGATAAATGCAAGATTCGAAGAGCCCTGGGTAAGCAGCGGAACAGAAGTAACATTTACTCCTGCCATGGCAGTTATAAAGCCTGCTAATATGCCTGATAAAACATCAGAGATAATAGAACTTATAGATTATGTTTCTGAAAACAATATGGATTTTGAAAATAACTCATATATCATTGTTGATGAAATAATAATCGGTAAGATGAGACGTAAGAGAAAGGTGGAAAAGACCATTGCCAGAGTACTAAAGGATAATCAGATGAAGGCCTTCTTCCAGCCGATTTATTCCACTAAGGAAAAGAAGATAGTGGGAGCTGAAGCTCTTGCCAGAATCATAGATCCGGAGATGGGATATATTCCTCCCAATGAATTTATTCAGATAGCAGAACAGAATGGTTCTATCATGGAGATGGGACGTCAGATTTTTGAAAGAGTCTGCGAATTTATCAGTAAGTACGACTTAAAGGCTATGGGAATGGAATTTGTAAATGTAAATCTTTCGCCGGCCCAGTGCTTAAATGAACATTTAGCGGAAGAATTTAAGATGATAGCAGAGAAGCATAAGGTTTCTCTTGATATGATAGATTTTGAGATCACAGAAACATCTATAGAAGACCTGCTTAAGATACAGGCCCAGATGGAAAATCTAAAGAAAGAAGGAGCAACATTTTCTTTAGATGATTTTGGAACAGGTACTTCTAATCTTACCAGACTCTTAAGTTTGCCTCTTTCTGTAATAAAGCTTGACATGTCCGTTGTTTGGTCATATTTTAAAGGTGCGTCCAAAATTCTGCCGGATCTTGTTAACATGTTCAAAAAGTCTAACCTTCGGATTGTTGTAGAAGGAGTAGAAACCAAGGAAATGTGCGATACATTGGCGGAAATGGGATGCGATTATGAACAGGGATATTTTTTCTCAAAGCCTATTCCTGGCGAGGATTTTATCAAGCTGATCAGTAAGGAGACAAAATAAAAAATGAAAAATCCATTAAAAAATATTGATAAGAGATATCAAAAGATCTGTATCTATTCATCGCTGACAATAATCTTAACAGTTATCGTTCTGTTTGGATTATATAACAGCCTGCCATGGTTAAGGACTTTTGTAAAACTTGTTAAAGCCATTTTAAAACCATTGATACTGGGACTTGTTATCTGTTATCTGCTTCTTCCTCTGGTAAAGATATTTGAAAAATTACTGATGAAGAAGATAAAGAAGGAGAAGCTGGCCAGGTCATTATCTGTAATAATCGTGCTTATCATAGTGATAGGCATAATATCAGGAATACTTACCATCCTTATATGGACCGCCACAAAGCAGATCACAAATATCAATATGAAGACCATAACAATGATGATGGATAACATCAAGAAATCCTTTGGATCTTTATATGATCAGGTGGTTGGTCTTTTAAAGAAACAGAATTATGATGTATCAACTGTAACCACAAAGATCACAACATCAATCCCGGCATTTTTATCCGGGGCCTTTGGAACTGCATCAACACTTCTTTTTGCATTCATTTTTGCTATTTACTTTATGCTGGATGGAACCAATATTTCCAGATACTGGAAAAATGTTGCCAAGGCAGTTCTTAACAGAAAAACTATCAATGTGTTAGAAGGATTAGCCGGCGAATTAGATAAATGTTTCTCGGGATACATCAGAGGTCAGGCATTAGATGGACTTATCATTGGTGTGGTAAGTACAGTAGTGCTTCAGCTTATAGGAATGCCATATGCAGTGATAATCGGTCTTGTGGTGGGAGTAGGTAATCTTATTCCTTATGTGGGACCGATACTTGGATATTGCATGATAATCCTTATAAATCTTGTTAATTTTAATCCTAAGATGATGATCATAGGACTTTTAACATTACTCCTTTTGATGTTCTTAGATGGAAACCTTTTAAATCCTAAGCTTCTTGCTAATGCCATTCATGTTCATCCGCTTTTAGTTGTAGCTGCATTACTTGCAGGTGGTGCCATAGGTGGAATTTTAGGTATGCTTCTTGCAGTTCCTTCTGGAGCCTTTATTAAGCTGCAGTTTGAGAAACTGATCAAATATAGAAAACAAAAAAAGGTTGAAAATGAAGACGAATTCTGCGAAGATGTAAGTGCACAGGATTAGTATGATATATAAAAAGCATTTATATTTAACAGGAGGGGAAAATGGCTGAAAATAAATATAATGATCTTACGATCGAAGAGGTTATCTTTAAGAAGGAAGATGAGCAGAAGTCTGATATTGGAACTGCCATCGATAAACTTACTTACCATTATGTTGTTTTTTGTAAGGATGGAGAGATCTTTGCAGATGATGGAAAAGATATAAATCTCATTCTTGGAATGATGAAGGATGGATATGATTTCAGCGGCTATTCAGTAGCAGACAAGATGGTTGGAAAAGCAGCAGCCATGCTTTTTGTAAAGGCTGGTATTAAGAATGTATACGGAAGAGTAATGTCAAATGCAGGTTTTGATTATCTCATGAGACATGATGTGGATGCATCATATGGAACTCTTGTGGAAGAGAATTCTTATGATGAGAGTGAGCTGCTTAGTATGATAAAGCAGGCGTAGGATGTAAAAATAACAAATGGACGCCCTGAGAGTATAAGATGCTCAAGTAATCGCGCCAGCGGGCTAAAAATGCCCTTTGGCACGATTCTTTCGCATCTTTTATACTATCGGGGCTGTTTTTTTGTTGTTTTTACTTTTAGAGAGATTTTATTTGGAGGGGCGGGTTTATTGATATTTTTACCTTTTAGGGGGATTTTATTTGGGGTGATAAAAAGTGTATAATCACTACCGTAATATAGATTGATTTGCTCATAGTCAGAAAGGATGTTTTTATATGGAGATATTTTTGTTAGGTTTAGTAGTCGTAGCAGGCTGTTTGTTGCCACTTATCAGGCTTATCGCAATAACAATAGACGAATCAAAGTGCGATGAAAAGGTCTTTGTCAAAAGTTCAAAGGCAGTAGATACCTATGACTTATCCAAGTATATTAAAGAAAAAGGAGATTGCTTTAATTATATTTTGAATATAATTCATCAAAAGAAAAATGAAGGTAAAGAACCAGAATATGTAATATTGGTTAAATACACATCTCCTGCTGGTAAGAAAACAGTATCAAAGAAAA